>NZ_VRZC01000233.1 GCF_016743215.1 Geminocystis sp. GBBB08 | reverse complement strand
ATATAGAAGAATTAAAAGAATATATTGAATATCAGAAACCGGAGGTAAGAAATGAAGTTAATGATATTATTAATAGTCTCAAAATTTGTGATCCTGCTGTCGGTTCTGGTCATTTTTTAGTCTCGGCATTAAATGAAATTATTGCTTTAAAAAGTCAATTAAAAATTTTACAAGATAACGAAGGTAAAAGAATTAAAGAATATGAGATTGAGGTAGAAAATGATGAGTTAATTATTAAAGATGAAGACGGAGAATTATATACTTATAAACCTAAGTTTTCCCTTACTCATTCTATCCAAGAAACTTTATTTCAAGAAAAGAAAAAGATTATCGAAAATTGTCTTTTTGGGGTTGATGTTAATATTAATTCGGTTAATATTTGTCGCTTAAGATTATGGATAGAATTATTAAAAAATGCTTACTATAATCATCATACCAAACAGTTAGAAACTTTACCTAATATTGATATTAATATTAAATGTGGTAACTCCTTAATTAGTCGTTTTGATTTGCAATCCGATTTAAAATTAGCTTTAAAAAACCATAAGTTAACCATTGAAGATTATCAACAGGCAATTAAAACTTATCATAACCCTAAAAACAAACAAGAAAAACAGGAAATTGAAAAGTTAATTAAGCAAATAAAAGATAATTTTACTACAGTAATGACGGGTAATGATCCTCTGCAACAGGAGTTAAGAAAAAAAGAAGGTGAGTTATATAGTTTACAAAATCAACAATCTTTATTTGCGGAATCGGCTAAGGAAAAAAAAGCCCGTGAGAAGACAGAAAAAGCCTTAGAAAAACAAATTAATTTATTGACACAAGCAATAGAAGATAAGCAAAATAATGTTATCTATCGTCATGGTTTTGAGTGGCGTTTTGAGTTTCCGGAAGTGTTAAATAATAATGGTGATTTTATCGGTTTTGATCTTATTATCGGTAATCCTCCTTATATTCGTCAAGAGGAATTTTCACAGCTTAAACCATTATTAAAAAGTAAGTATTTAATTTATAATTCTATTGCTGATTTACTAACTTATTTTGTTGAATTAGGCTATCATCTTTTAAAAACTGATGGCGTTTTTCAATTCATTATTTCTAATAAGTTTACCCAGGCAAATTATGGTAAACAAATGCGTAATTTTTTGATTGAAAATACTGGTTTAACTCATTTTATTGACTTTAGTGGTTTAGCAGTTTTTGATGAGGCTACCGTTGACGCTTGTATTTTAGGTTTTGTGAAAAAAAGTCAAAATAATCATACGGCTTTAGTCTATGGTAACGTGAATAAAGATGATGTTAATATTAACGATTTTCAAGGTTATTTAAACAGTATCAAACAAGACTTTTTACAATGTAATTTAACTGAGAATAGTTGGAGTTTTGAAAGTCAAGAGGTATTAAAAATTAAGGCAAAAATTGAAGCTCAAGGTATCCCCTTAAAGGATTGGGATATTAGTATATCAAGAGGAATATTAACAGGTTTTAATGATGCTTTTATCATTGATGGTGAAAAGACGGAAGAATTAATTAAAAAAGATGCTAAATCTGCTGAAATTATTAAACCTATTTTGCGAGGTAGAGATATTCAAAAATATTATCCTAATTTTCAAGATTTATACTTAATTAATTTACACAATGGCTATCAATTTAATAATCAAAAAATTTCGCCTTTAAATGTAGAAGATTATCCTGCTATTAAACAACATTTAGATCAATTTTACTCTCCATTAGCAAAAAGAACTGATCAAGGTAAAACACCTTATAATTTAAGAAACTGTGCTTATTTACTTGACTTTGAAAAACCTAAAATTATTTATCCAAATATGACTAAATTTTTATATTTTATGATTGATTTAGATAATAATTACTATCACAATGATAAATCTTTTCACTTAGTTGGTGATCAAATATTTTGGCTAGTTAGCTTCTTAAACTCGAATCTTTTTAAATATTGTTTTCGAGATAATTTCCCCGAACTTTTAGGAGGCACAAGGGAATTAAGAAAAGTATTTTTTGAGCAAATACCAGTAAAAAAAGTTACTGAAAAAGAGGAAAAACCATTTATCAAATTAGTAACAGAAATATTAACAGAAAAAAAAGCCAATCCTTTAGCAAATACCAGTAAATTAGAGAGAGAAATTGATTTATTAGTGTATCAATTGTATGGCTTAACGGAAGAGGAGATTAAGATTATTGAAGGTTAATGATTATCTAATAAACATCATCATGAGAACCTAAATTTATTAACAATATTGCTTGTTCTGTTTTGTCTTCATTATCAATAAATTGAAAAATAATACGATAACTATAATCAATAGAACATGACCAAGTTTGTGATAAATCACCTTTAAGTTTATGACTGTATAAACTTGGATGAAAAGGGTCTTCTGCTAATTGTGTTAAAATTCTCTCAATGGAATTTCTTAATAGTGAATTTTTACGAATTATTTTCTTAAAAGCTCTTAAAGATTTAAAAGTTCATGCAATTTTCATTCTTGATCTAATTCCGTTAAAAAATCATTAACTGTACCAAATTTTATTTTCCCTTCTTCTATTTCTTGATGAATTTCTTTTATTTCTTTACTTAACATTATTCTCCGTTGTTCAGACAATCTTTTTTGTATTAAATTAACCAATATTTCTTGTTCTTCTAAAGATAATCTTTCTACTGTTTCGATCGCTTGTTGAAATGATGAAGTTTTAACCATTTTCTTCAATTAAAAAGTAACCTACCTCTTTGGGGATACCGTAGTAGAGCCGTGGCAGGTTTTGTTGTTTTCATTATACTTCTAAAAAGTGCATTAACACAAGGAGTTTATTTTTTATTAACTCTACCGCAGATCTTTCTGGATAATTGAACTTATCTCAAGGTTTTAATTTGTCACGAATGATTTATGATTGTTATATAAGTTTTTTAAATAAGTATAATAACCTAGAAAATAGTCTTGTTTTTTAAATGTAACGAAATATGTATAAGATAACGTTTTAATGCCATAAAAAAACACAGAACTTACCATCATAGGGTTAAGTAGCTTATTAAGTCAAGGAAATTGATATTAGTTAATCTGATCAAAATTAGAAAAAATAATAATCGAAAATAGTCGAAAAAAAAATATTCTTTGCACAAAAGTTGATCCCCTTCATGATAAGATGTTTCTCGAAAACGAAAAAGCTGAAAACTAACTCTCTATCATAGAAGTTATTAAATAGAAAGCCATAAAGAAAATTTATATATTTGGAGGAAACGACAAATGGTACAAGCTGGATCCAAATCTGGATTTAAGGCTGGTGTACAGGATTATCGCCTAACTTATTACACCCCTGACTATACCCCTAAAGATACTGACTTATTAGCCTGTTTCAGAATGACTCCCCAACCAGGAGTTCCCCCTGAAGAGTGTGCAGCAGCCGTAGCAGCAGAGTCTTCTACTGGTACTTGGACTACTGTATGGACTGATGGTTTAACTGATTTAGATCGCTATAAAGGTCGTTGTTACAATGTTGAGCCTGTACCGGGTGAAGATAATCAGTATTTTGTATTTGTTGCTTATCCTTTAGATTTATTTGAAGAAGGTTCAATCACTAACGTTTTAACCTCTTTAGTTGGTAACGTCTTCGGTTTTAAAGCTCTCCGTGCCTTACGTTTAGAGGATATTCGTTTCCCTGTTGCTTTAATCAAAACCTACCAAGGTCCTCCTCACGGTATTACTGTTGAGCGTGACTTGTTAAACAAATACGGTCGTCCTCTCTTAGGTTGTACCATTAAACCCAAATTAGGTTTATCTGCTAAAAACTACGGTCGTGCAGTTTATGAGTGTCTCCGTGGTGGTTTAGACTTCACCAAAGATGATGAAAACATCAACTCTCAGCCTTTCATGCGTTGGCGCGATCGCTTCTTATTTGTTCAAGAGGCCATCGAAAAATCACAAGCTGAAACTAACGAAATCAAAGGTCACTACTTAAATGTAACCGCTGGTACTTGCGAAGAAATGATGAAACGTGCTGAATTCGCTAAGGAAATCGGTACTCCTATCATTATGCACGACTTTTTAACTGGTGGTTTCACCGCTAACACTTCCTTAGCTAAATTCTGTCGTGACAATGGTTTATTACTCCACATCCACCGCGCGATGCACGCAGTAATCGATCGTCAAAAAAATCATGGTATTCACTTCCGTGTTTTAGCTAAATGTCTCCGTCTGTCTGGTGGTGATCACTTACACTCTGGTACTGTTGTTGGTAAATTAGAAGGCGACCGCGCGGTAACTTTAGGTTTTGTTGACTTAATGCGTGAAGACTATGTAGAAGAAGATCGTTCTCGTGGTGTCTTCTTTACCCAAGATTATGCTTCTTTACCCGGAACTATGCCTGTTGCTTCTGGTGGTATCCATGTGTGGCATATGCCTGCGCTTGTAGAAATCTTTGGTGATGATTCTTGTTTACAGTTCGGTGGTGGTACTTTAGGACATCCTTGGGGTAACGCACCTGGAGCTACTGCTAACCGTGTAGCTTTAGAAGCCTGTGTTCAGGCTCGTAAGG
>NZ_VRZC01000232.1 GCF_016743215.1 Geminocystis sp. GBBB08 | reverse complement strand
ATTTTCACCTTCTACAAAGATTCTATTAACTATATCAGAGGGGAAACTTTCTTCTGATTTATCTTTAGCTTGATCGAATGTTTTTATATTAGCTAACATTTCTGCATCTTCGATTAATTGTTGGTAAAAATCATAGGGAATGACAGCATAATCTTGACCATTTTTTTTGATAATTTCAGTTGTCATTTATAAATGCCTCCTCTGGTATCAATATCTAAAACTAGAATAACAATTCTATCATTGTTTATCTCATAAATAATTCGCCAATCTCCTATTCTTAGTCTATATCCTTCTCTCCCAACTAACTTTTTTATGTTAAGATGATTTTCATAGGGATTATGAGCAATTTCTATTAATTTATCTTGAATACGTTTAACTAAATTTCTAGGAATTTTATTTAGTTTTTTAATTGCTGTTTTACTATATTCAATTTTATACATTCTATTATTTTACAATAAGGTTTTGAGGTATTTTGCGAGGTAAGATTTTTTAGATTTAGCTATCTTTTCAGGTGTGCCAACGGCGACAATTTTCCCTCCTTTATTTCCTCCTTCCAAGCCTAAATCGATAATCCAATCGGCACATTTTATCACATCTAAATTATGCTCGATAACCACGATCGAATTTCCCTTATCTGCTAATTTTTGCTAAATATTTCAAAACACATCTCTAAATTTAAAACTGATAAATGCTAATTATAGTATGTCGATTTATAGTTAGCATTTATCTAAACTGATATTTAGGATTTCTAAAGTCAAGCTAATTGTGAAAGAAAAAATATTAGTTAAATTTGGTCAAAAAGTTAAAGAATTAAGATTAAAACAAAATATTTCACAGGAAAAATTAGCAGAAAAAGCTAACGTTCATCGAACATATATCGGTATGATTGAAAGAGCAGAAAAAAATATTACTCTGATTAATATTGAGAAAATAGCTAAGGCTATAGTTCTCAGAAAAAATATTCAAGATACTCAGCTACAAAACAAAACAAAACAAAATAAATTATAAATATTAATCCCATAATTTTAACATGATAAATCTAGCATAAGTTGATTATTATTTATATGATTTTTATTATCTATACTTAATTCATAATTATTACTACCTAAAATAAATTTATAATCATCAATTCTTTGATTAATAACCTTTATATATTTTTCTTCTTTTTCAATACCAATATAATGACGATCGAGATTTAAACAAGCTAAAGCCGTTGAACCTGAACCCATAAAAGGATCTAAAACTATGTTATTTTTGTTGGTACTAGCTTTAATAATTCGCTCAATTAATTTCACAGGTTTTTGTGTAGGATGATAACGTTTTTCCTCATAAAAATTAATATCTTCCCAAACATCTGTAACTCCCATTTCGATATTAAAAACTTGTGCTATATCTTCATAAGGATATTCAAAATCAAGAATTTTTTGTAACTTTTCCCACATTTCTTTAGTAGGTACTTGAGCTAAAATATTATCACCAGTATAGAGTGACCACATTCCACCACCATTAGATTTTACGCCTAATTGTTGATTAATTTCTAATGCTGTTAGCCCTAGTTTTTTTTGTTTCTCTTTAAGTAATTTTCTAATAAAAGGTTTACTATCATAAATAAAAAATAATAAACTTTCGGTAACGTTAGGAAACATTTTATAATTTTTTGTTGCTCTACCACCAATAGCTTTTATACCTTTATTAATAATTATTTGTTGTCTAAAATTAAATCCGAAATTAATTAAAGGCTGGTATAAATAAAATAAATTTCTTAAATATCCAAATAAGTATAAACTACCTGATAATTTTATTACTCTAGCTATTTCGGGAAACCAATTCAAACACCATTGTAAATAATCTTCTTCAGTGCGCCATTGATAATCCCATTTTTGTTGTATCACTTTCCAATAAGGTGGATCTAAAATAATTAAATCAATGCTTTTATCAGGTATATTTTTTAATATTTCTATACAATCACCGTGAATAATTTTGTTTAAGTATTCCATTATTAATAGATTGATAATTATAATAGTTTTTTAAGGTATTTTGCAAGGTAAGATTTTTTAGATTTAGAGATCGTTTCAGGAGTGCCAATAGCAATAATTTCTCCTCCTTTATCGCCACCTTCTAAACCTAAATCAATAATCCAATCGGCACATTTTATCACATCTAAATTATGCTCAATAACAATAATAGAATTTCCTTTATCCGCTAATTTTTGCAAAACATTTAATAAGTGATGCACGTCATAAAAGGATAAACCTGTAGTTGGTTCGTCAATTAAATATATAGTTTTACCAGTGGCACGGCGAGACAATTCCGTTGCTAGTTTCACCCGTTGCGCTTCTCCTCCTGATAAAGTGGGTGCAGACTGCCCTAATTTAATGTAGGTTAAGCCAACATCAACAAGGGTTTGGAGGCGATTCACCGCGCGAGGGATATTTTCAAACACCTTTAAGGCTTCTTCAACTGTCATATTGAGGACATCGGCGATCGAAAATCCCTTATACTTAACTTGGAGAGTTTCACGGTTATATCTTGCACCCTTGCAGATGTCACATTGTACATAGACATCAGGTAAGAAATTCATAGAAATCACATTGACACCTTGACCGCTACAGGCTTCACATCTTCCTCCCTTCACGTTGAAAGAGAATCTACCAGGTTTATAGCCTCTGGCTTTGGCTTCGATGGTTTCCGTGAATAACTCCCGAATCACATCAAAAACTCCTGTATAAGTAGCAGGATTTGATCGAGGAGTGCGTCCGATGGGGGATTGATCGATTACAATAACTTTATCGATGGCTTCGATACCCTCCAATGCCTCTAAATCTTTGGGAAAGGGTACATTCCGATTGAGAAGATGTTGGAGGGAAGGGTATAATAATTCGTTGACGAGGGTGGATTTACCGCTACCAGATACCCCAGTTATACAGACAAACTTGCCTAAAGGAATTTCGACATCGATATTTTTTAGGTTGTTGCGGTGACAGTTTTTAAGGGTTAAAAATTTGCCGTTGCCTTCCCTTCTGATAGGTGGTACTTCGATTTTGCGTCGCCCTGATAGATACGCCCCCGTTAAAGATGCTTCGCAACCGAGGAGGGTTTGTAAGTCGCCCTGACAGACGATTTCGCCACCGTGTAGCCCTGCTTTTACCCCAATATCCACAATATGATCGGCGGACTTGATTGTGTCCTCATCATGTTCTACAATAATTAAAGTATTGTCGAGATCTCGTAACTTTTTTAAAGTTTCCAAAAGTTGATCGTTATCTCGTTGATGTAAACCAATACTAGGCTCATCTAAAACATACAACACACCTGTTAATCCTGAGCCAATTTGGGTAGCTAATCTAATTCTTTGGGCTTCTCCGCCGGATAGTGTCATAGCAGGACGATCGAGGGTAAGATAGTCTAAGCCCACATTCAAAAGAAATTGTAAACGATCGAGGATTTCGCGTAAAGCCAATTCGCCGATTTGGGCTTGTTTAGGAGTTAATTGGATATTGTGGAGACGGTTAAGACATTCATGAATAGAGACATTTGTCAAGTCATAAATATTATATTGCCCTAACTTTACCGATAAGGCTTCGGGTTTAAGGCGTTTGCCGTGACATTCTTCACAGACTTGATACTCTAAATATTGCTCTAATTTTTGCTTAATAATATCAGAATTACTCTCTTGATAGGTTTTATCTAACATGGGAATAACACCACGATAATAACCGTATTGGATATTTTGAATTTCCTTATCGCCGTATAAGATAATGTGTTGTTGCTGAGGAGTTAAGCGATCCCATGAATCAGTAAGTTTAAATTTATATTCGTTGCTAACATATTCAAGGAGAGAGAGATAATAGGGGTTGTCTTTTTCTGCCCAAGGGGCGATGGCATTAATTATTTTAGCACGAGGATCGGGTATGATTAAATGGGGTGAAAACTGTCTTAAACTGCCTAAACCGTGACAAGATTCACAAGCGCCATAGGGAGAGTTAAAAGAGAAAAGACGGGGGGATAACTCTTCCATCACCGCCCCATGAGTAGGACAAGCAAACTTCTCAGACAAGACAAAATGCTCCTCAGCAAACTTTGCGCCCTCTCTTTGCGCCTTTGCGCCTTTGCGTGAAATAACCTCTTCATCAGAAAGAATCTTAACAATAGGAATAGCAGAGGTAATATTCTCATCCCTTTGTGCCTCTCTTTGCGTCTTTGCGTCTTTGCGTGATAAATCATCCAACACCTCAATAATAGCGATACCATCTGCAATTTTCAGACAAGTAGAAAGAGAATCAGCTAACCTTTCCTGAAGATTAGGTTTAACGATGAGTCGATCGACTAAAACGCTAATATGATGGTATTGTTGGGGTTTAAGCTCGATATTATCCGCTAATTCTCTAATTTCCTCGTTAATTTTGACTCTGACGAAGCCTTGAGAGCGTAAACTAGATAATAATTGATGATGATTGCCTTTCTTTCCTCTAACAACGGGTGCTAGTAAATGTATCTTGGTTTTTTCAGGTAAGGATAAAATTTGATCGATCATCTCATCGATGGTCTGGGGGGTGATAGAATGATCACAGTGGGGACAATGG
>NZ_VRZC01000231.1 GCF_016743215.1 Geminocystis sp. GBBB08 | reverse complement strand
ATCAGGATATTCTAAACTCATGTTTTATAATTTTATCTATAGATCCATAATTAATTATTCATGATTAATGGAGAATTGACAATTATTAATTAATATTAATCGATTAAATTAATCCATTTATTGTGAAAAGGACTATTTTGAACACTTTAAAATTCTTCCCAATAATTTAGAATTGTTTTAATAATATTTAAAAACTATCTTTTAAGTTATACTTAAGTATAAAATAAATTTAAAATTACTATATCAGTAAATACTGAGTTAAACCTATATTTCATTTTTATAATTCTTACTATATATTGCTTTTAGAACTTTACACAATCTTTATATTAAAAATGATAAATTGAATTTAAAAGAAGGTATATTGAAGATATAAATAGTTTTATCATCATAAAATCATTTGCTAATTAGATTAAAAACTTTAATCCTCCACTTCAAAAATGCGAACCTATGTTTTACTCTCACTTTAACTTAGTGAAAATATCATTTAGTTCTATCTGTAGTTCTATTTTATTCCCTTTGCATTACCCAAAACTTCGCCACGCACATATTTCTGCTTATAGTTCTATGAAAAGATTTATCGATGTTTTAGGTGCTATAGTGGGTTTATTTATTACCACATTAGTTTTTGTTCCTATTGCCATTGCTATAAAATTTGACAGTCGAGGACCAATTTTATATAGTCAAACTCGTTGTGGATTACTAGGAAAACCATTTCGCATCTGGAAATTTCGTTCCATGTATTCTGATGCAGAACAAAAAAAACACTTAGTAGAAAATCAAGCCAAAGGTCATATTTTTAAAAATGAGCAAGATCCTCGTATTACAAGAGTAGGAAGATTTTTGCGTAAAACTAGCTTAGATGAATTTCCGCAATTTTGGAATGTCTTAATAGGTGACATGAGTATAGTGGGTACTCGTCCTCCAACCCTAGATGAAGTGGAAAATTATAATGAACGTCATTGGTTGAGATTAAGAGTTAAACCAGGTATTACGGGAGAGTGGCAGGTAAACGGTAGATCTTTAGTAAATGATTTTGAGGAAATTGTCTCCTTCGATTTAGAATACCAAAAAAAATGGTCTATTTATTATGACTTAAATTTAATCTTTAAAACTATCAAAGTCGTTTTTCACTGTAAAGGTGCACAATAAAATAAGTGCCCACCGAAAATAACTAATTTTTGATAATTAATTGAAGATTGCTATTCTGATTACGATATGATAAATAAGAACCTTTTGGTGTGAATGTTCATAGTAATCTAAAATAGTATGACTAATTTAAGTAATCGTAAACAAAATTTTTTCGATCAAGTCGGTAATATACTTAAAACCTTGATTATTCTCCTCATGCTATCAGGATTAGCGAATGTCGTCATCCAAGAGAAAAAAACCCAGTTAAAGAAAGCTAGTCAACATCTAATTTCTAGTATATATGGTAGTCCACCATTAGTAATGGAAGGTGGAAATCCTTATATTCGAGCATTAATGCGTACTATTAGTGCCAGTGAATCTAATTATCTTAATCCTTATCACGTCATTTATAGCGGTAAATATGTCAAGGATTTGAGTAAACATCCGAATCAATGTATTACTATCGTCGATGGACCAAATCAAGGAAAATGTACTACTGCATCAGGTAGATACCAATTTTTAAATACCACTTGGGAAGAAAAAGCGACACAATATCATCCCCATCCGTCAAAATTTTTGCTATGGAAAGACTATAGTTTTGAAGCACAATATCAAGATCAAGTATTGTATAATTGGCTTACGGATTCAAAAGCATGGAATGAAGATATAACTAAACTATTAGAAACAGGAAAAATTGATCAAGTTTTAGAATTATTGTCACCGACATGGACAAGTTTAGGATACGGTATTGAAAATAACTCCATGACGAAACATTTACCCCAAATTTATCAAAAGTTACTAAAAGAAGAATTAAAAAACAATGAAAAATGAGGAATTTAGTTAACCTGAGTTCTAACCAATGTCCAAATCGTTATTAATATAATTATTAGAAAAAATCCACCGCTTCCACTGCGTCTTCCCACTCCAAAACAGAAATTTTTGGTTCAACTTTGAAAACGCCCTGCCACCTATTCCTTCGGCATGGCTGCAAAAACAGCATCCCCGTCAATAGTAACAATTATGTCACCATTTTCTTTAATCCAATATCCTCTTAAAAAAGGAGCTAAATCTGGGGTAACTGCTGAGGCAGGGGGAGAATGTAGCTCACTGGTATCGCATAGCTCAATATCGTTAACCTCACTGATAATTAATCCTACTAAATCTCCCGAAGTTCTATTTTTACGATCTTGACTGCTAGGATGAATAACTACCGCTTTATGATTAGAGGCAACCACTGATTGTTGATACCAAGGCGTAAATCCTAATAATTGTCCTAAATCTATCATCCACACAATTTCTCCTCGCCAATTATAAACCCCAATCACCCATGAAGGCATCTCTGGAATCGGTATAATTTGTCCAAAGGGTATTTTTAATACCGCCGCAATTTCTGACAATGAAATCATTAGGTTAGTATCAGGTAAAAGAACAAATCTTAAAAATTGTTGTCTCTGAGATTCTTTAGTCTTTTTAGTGTTAGAGAAAGATAATATTTGTTCACTCATAACGGCATCAATAAGAAGTAAGCAGGATTGTGGGTAATTTTAATTAATTTTATCAGTTTAAGGTGGATTAATGGTTATGAGCAATTCGATCGCCTCGCAATCAATTGACGAGGAAACCAATAGCTTTAGAATTGAGAATTGAGAATTGAGAATGACTAATGAATAGCTAATGATGACAAAAAAAGGGCAAAGGGCAAAGGTAAATTTCCCATGACTAATGACTTTTGACCAATGACTTTTGACCAATAACTAATAACCAATGACCAATGATTAATGACCAATGATCAATGACTAATTGTTTAAAAATATTATTTAATTAGCTTTTTCACTGTAGAAAAAAACTCATCTTTATCAACTGGTTTAGGGATATAAGCATCAGCACCTTGTTTCATCCCCCAAAATTTATCCATTTCACTACCTTTGGTTGAACAAATAATAACTGGTACTTTTGCCGTTGTGGCACCAGCTTTTATTTCTCTACAAATTTCAAAGCCACTTTTGCCGGGTAAAACTACATCAAGGATAATTAAATCAGGAATAACATCTGTTAGTTTATCTAAGGCTTCTTCTCCACTTTCTGCTGTGGTAACAGTAATACCTAATTCCTGCAAATACCCTAGTAATATTTTTCTTTCTGTGGAAGAATCATCTACAATCAAAGCGTTTCCCATAAATTTAACCTCTTTCAATTATTTATAATTTATTTTTTATGTTTTGTCAGTAATAGTAATGATATAACAATCTTTGTTAAGATACTGATAATCGAAGATGTTTACGAATAGTTTCTAAGACTAAAGCAGTATCTACTGGTTTACTTATGAAATCCGATGATCCTACCATTTTCGCCCTAACTCGATCTACTAAACCATCATTCCCTGTCAAAATAACGATAGGTGTATGTTTGAAAAAGGTTAATTTTCTTAGTTGACTACAAATTTCATAACCGTTAGCATTGGGCATGATTAAGTCTAAAAAAATTAAATCTGGTTTCTTTGATAATAAAATGGCGATCGCTCTTAAAGCATCATTAATGCCAATAAAGTTATAACCGGCACTGGTGATAATTTTTTCCATCGTTTGACAGATAAGAGGACTATCATCAACACAAGCAATAGTAATCTTTTGATTATTTAAAATCTCATCATCAACACTACGAATCGGCAATTTTGGCGGTTCAATATCAGATATTTCGATCAAACGTACTAAACCCCTTTGAACATAGGGTAATAAAGAACGAGTGACGGTGACGACATCCTTTTTCATTCTCACCGATAAATCTCTGAGAGTTTGTTGCCCATCAAGTAATTGACTGAGAGTTTGATATATTTGGGGATTAGTTTGTTGTTCTAATTCTTGAGGTTGGGTAATAATCGGAGCCATATCTGGGGAGCGATCGGCAATTTTTGCAGACTGCCACGCTTGCCACCCTTTTTGTGCTTCAATAATAACTTGTTCTGCGTCTATTAATACCAATCGAGTGGAGAAAGGTAAATTTTTATCTGGTTTGAGTTCGCAAGTAACCTGCATGGCTTGAGTAACATCAAACAAGACTTCAATAATATTTTGACGGATCATTTTCGCAGCTTGTTCGAGGGTAACTTTTTGTTGTTCTACCCAAAAACAAAGTAATTCATATTCCCAACAATTATTATGATCATCCAATTCTAAGCGATCAACATCCCCCTGAATCGCTCCCATATGAGATTGAATATGAGGTAAATAAGCGATAAGATTACGTCGCCATCGTCTGACAGAGTGATTTCCTCCAGTGGCATAGACTAATCTACCCAAATAGAGATAAAATACCCATTTAGTTTGTCTTGGACCTGTCAGCAAAAGTTCACCACTAAAACGAGGTTGTTTCAGATTTTCAAAAAAACCTGTTTGTTTTATGGCTGTAAACTCTTTAAAGGGGATAGGATTAGACGTGTTTTCGTTAGAAGTCATTGATTCCTACTCAATTAATATATACTGACAAATCGATCTGATACTTACAGATTATCATAATTTTCAGAATAAGGGAATAAATAAACTAGATTTAATCGGAAAATATAGCAGTCCTACATAGGTTGTGGTAAATTAAATAT
>NZ_VRZC01000230.1 GCF_016743215.1 Geminocystis sp. GBBB08 | reverse complement strand
TCATAATCCATCAGAAGATTAATTAAAATAAAAAAATGTTACCTCTGATAGAAGCGTTTTTAAATGGTATTAGTATCGGTTCAGTTTTATTAATTGCTGCTCTTGGATTAGCCATCGTTTTTGGCTTAATGGGAGTGATTAATTTGGCTCACGGTGAATTGATGATGTTAGGTGCTTACACGACTTTTGTGGTGCAAAATATTTTTAAGCCCCTAGGTGAGCCTTGGTTTAACTTTTATATTTTTGTTGCTATTCCAGCCGCTTTCATTGTTGCTGCCATTGCCGGGATAATTTTAGAACGAGGAGTAATTCGCTTTCTTTACGGCAGACCACTAGAAACCCTTTTAGCTACATGGGGGGTTAGTCTTATTTTGCGTCAATTGGTTCGTAGTATAAGTTGGTCAATGACTATTAGCTTACTATTATTTTGTCTCTTCTTTTTCGGTGGAATGTGGTTTTTATCTCGTCAACAAAATTGGCAACAAATTCGCACTAAATTTCTTTATATTTCTTTACCTTTATCGGGTGCGATCGCCATTTTAACAGGAATATTAATTAATAATTCTCAAAATTTAGCGTTGACAAAACCTTGGTTTAGTGCGAGAAATGTAGATGTAACTGCTCCCGCATGGTTAAGAGGAGGAATTCCCCTAGGTGCATTTCAATTTCCAATATCAAGGGTTTTCATCATAGTATTAACCATTCTTTGTATCTTAGGAGTATATTGGTTTTTAAACGGCTCAGATTGGGGTTTAAAAATTAGAGCTGTCACCCAAAACCGTACTATGAGTTCATGTTTAGGTATTCCTACCGCCACTGTTGACGCCCTCACTTTTGCTTTAGGTTCAGGACTAGCAGGTATTGCAGGTGTAGCCATTAGTTTACTTGGTTCAGTCGGTCCAAATACCGGACAAAACTACATTGTCGATACTTTTATGGTGGTAGTTGTGGGAGGAGTTGGTAATTTACTCGGCTCAATTATTGCGGCTTTAGCAATTGGGGTTATCACTTATATTATTGGCTCTGGTAGTCTTGGTTTAATGTTAATGTCTCAAGATTCCTTAACTCCCATAGTGGATGTGATCAATTTTTTTGCTACCACTAGCATGGCAAAAGTATTGGTATTCGTTTTAATTATTGCTTTTTTACAAGTCAAACCTGCTGGTATTTTCCCTCCTAAAGGACGTACTGCTGAACTATAGTTCAATAATAGGTAGTAGTTGAATAATGCTCAACTCTTACAAAGTAATTAGTAATAAGTTTTTCAAGAAAGGTTCGTAGTAAGGGATTTATCCCTCTATTTTCCTGATAATGATTGATGTCAATAGGTTTAGTTACATAATTTTTCAGATGTTGAGTACTCAATACTGATAAACTAATAAAAAATTATAAATAATAAGGATAAATAATTATCATGACTGCGGAAAGTATGTTATTTAACGGTGCAATTCTTTGTTTTACAGTAGTTTTAGTTGGTTTAGCATGGGGTTTTCTTTTATTAAAACTTTCAGGTGAATCGAAGTAATTGTTAAAAGTTAATTCTATTAATTTAGATCATAGGTATAAGGGTGTTAGATTTTTTATCGTTTTCCTCATCAAAATTTTTGGGTTTGAAATCCCGTGCTTCTAGCATGGCTTTCTATTTCTATTTTGCTATATTGACAGTTTCTAGTTTTTCTATATATATATAAATATATAGCGAAAAGTTAAAGACTATGTTTAAAACTCAGAAAAATCAAATTAGAGGACTGTCTAAAACAGAATATTTAGCTCTACAAGAACTGTGTAGGTTGTCGAAAAACCTTTACAATGTTGGGCTGTATTCTGTTAGACAGTTCTTTTTTGTTGAGAATACATTTCTTCGCTATGAGTCTAACTACCATCAATGCAAAACTAATGAAAATTACCGATTACTTAATACTGATATTGCCCAACAAACTTTGAAAGTGGTAGATAGAAGTTTTCGCTCTTTCTTTAACTTAATTAAAAAAGCTAAGTCAGGGAACTACCAATTCAATCAAATATCCCTACCTCACTACCTTAAAAAAGAAGGGTAGAACCTGATGTAACCTGAGTTCGATGTAAGAAAATAGCTTGTAATTATTTGCCTGTGGGAATTTGAGAAAGGTACGGGCAGCTACGCTGTGCCTTTGGCATCACTTCATGGTTAACATTCTTCACATAAATTATGGGAGGAAATCAGAGAAATTAGTTAAATTTTCTCAATAAATATTAATTTTTTTTACTAATCAATTCTTTCTTGAAACTTTAATTTCATAATAATTCTGTCGTTTTTGCGAAGAATTAATGTTATGGAATTAGAATAACTTTTTTGTGATATTGATGATTTTTGTCTGATGTTTGAACCATCTTTTCAGGCACAACTGTTGTCCTCTTCTGAAAGAAAAAGAATTAAACATTCTCAATTATGTTTGAGTGAAATTATGACTATTATTACTTATTTTCACCATTCCAGTTATCGCAATTTCAAACATTATTATCAATATCACATTTCCACATATCATCGTCAAGATTTTCCCTATTTAGTCAGTTATAAAATAAATAATTAGACATAAGTGCAAAATTCTAAATAAAATTAATTTATAGAACTTATTTGATATTTACGCCTGTAACCCAAATAACAAAAGGTTTTGACGAGATTAAAGCATTTCTCCTGAAATCATTACTATATAATCATTCTAAAAAAGATACCAAATGGTTTCTATAAAAAAAAATCATGAATTTTGATAATTATTACCTAGTCCTCATTTACTAAATTATGTAAGAATTCTCTTGTTAATTGTTAATTTCTTATTCCTGATTATCTCCAATCGTCCCAATTATCGTTAAAGATCGATGTATTGGGAAATTTAATTGGGTTTTCATTCTTTTCTAACATTACCTTTAACTCCTGTAAATTTTTATTCTTAAAGGCAAAACCTTCGGTAAATTCATAGGGTAAAATTCCTTTTTGTAAAGCTAAAGAAGCTGTAGTACCTGCCGCAGCACCTGATGACCACTCAAAAGAATGCACTCTATAAGCTGCCGCCGCAATATGACTGGTAGCGATACTTTTTCCTGTCACTAGCATATTATCGATTTTTTGAGGAATCATAGCTGATAAAGGGATTTGGAAGGGGTAAGCCTGTCCTTGTCCTCGTCTTTCTCCTTTTCTCTCTTTATTACCTGGTTTTTCGTGGGGGCTTTCTGTCATACAAGGGTGAAAATCAAGGGCATAATGTCCTATACCCACCGCATCAGGGTAAATAGTCGATCGAGTGCGATTTTTGACATCATCAGGGGCTACTTCCCCACTTAACACCGAAAATCCTTCTAAACCTGATAATAAGGCTTGTAAACGGCGATATTGATCAGGGGTAAGAGTTTTTTTATAATATTCATCTCGATAGTTACGGCGAGAAATATCAATTTCATTTACCATAAATCCATCAGGTTGGGCATAATTTGGGCGTCCAATAATTCTCCTACCTTCCCTCATATAAGGATACTTCGATAATCCGTGCATTGTACCCATAGGAGAGTCTAACCCTGTCAATAATTTTTGGTTGGGATAAGGTTTTTTAACACCGTCACCTAATTGTGAATCTGTTGTACCAGCCACTAACCAATGATAAAAACCAAGGGCATTTTGTTCTCCTTTATATAATGTTTCTGTGCGTAAGCCTCCCATCCAACCCCCAGGAGTTAATTGCCCTGTTTGTTGTAATTGTTCTCGACTATAAATTAAGTTGTCTTTTGACGTACCAGGACGGTAATCATTACCCCATGTCCAATTTTGCATGGAAATATCCCCTGTTGTCGGTTTACTGAAGCTAATACCTTTAAATGTCTTAGTTTCGCTATCTTCTGCTTTCCAAATCCTGCGATAAGTATAAACTAGATCAAAATCTGCTAATCTTTCTAGTTCGTAGCTATAGTATGGTTCGTATTGTTTATAAAAACTTGGTTCAGGTTGGGGTTGAGGTTCTGCTGTTTGTTGCATAGCAAAAGTATAAGTAAACCCTTGAGGACAATAGGGATCTTGTGTAATACTTGATGATGATGGCTCTAATTCAGAACGAGGATCAATACCTAAACGATAGGGTATATCTGTTAAACCGATTAATTCCCCTGTTTCTGTGGCTTCTACTACTATCCAATTAGTTTTTCCTTTAGTTTTTGGGTTTTTTGGTGCAGTAAATCTAATTACCTTTTTTTTTAGTCTAGGAGAATCTTGATAAGTGTAAGCATCTTCTATTACTTGCGATAAAGGCTCGGTATTTAAAGGCGGTGTATTTGGTTGTGGTTCATGTTGAATGGCGATCGCTTCCACAATTTGTTGACCTGTACCACCATTAGCGACAGTTTTAATTTTTAAATCTTTAATGACAGTATTAGGAAACCATTTTAATTTACCCTTACCTCGCTTGGCTGCATCTTTTAGTTGATTTTCAAGTATTTTATGGGCATCATTGGGCAAAAAACAAGAATTACTCACCCAACACTGCCCTGGATTCAGCTTTCCGTAGAATTTCTCAATATTTTTTCTCAATTCTAAATAACCACGAGGGAAAAATAACTCTTTTCTTTGTGTGCTACGTTCATCTAACGCTGATGTTCCTTGAGAAGAAATTTGTCCTCCAACCCAATCAGTAATATCTGTTAAACAGACGGTTTTTCCCATTAATAAGGCTTCATAGGCGGTAGCGGCTCCAGCTAACCCAGCACCTACTACTAAAATTTCGCATTCTTCTATTTGCTCAGGAT
>NZ_VRZC01000022.1 GCF_016743215.1 Geminocystis sp. GBBB08 | reverse complement strand
CGATGAGGATAGGGAAAAGGGAAGAAGGAAGAGGGAAAAGTAATCAGAATTGATTTTAAAACTCCTAAAATTGATTTTTCCCGTTTTGTTTCATTGGTATTGTTGTACTGGTGCAAGATCTGAGTATAAGTCGATTTAATGCGTTTAATGCTTAAAATTCAACAAACTCTGATTTAATTCTGTCATGGCAATAGGTTTACTAATATAATCATTCATGCCCACATCCATACATTGTTGACGATCGCCTTCTAGGGCATTTGCGGTTAAAGCGATAATATATGGTTGCGGTAGCGATGATTCACGAATAATTTTAGTAGCTGTTAAACCGTCCATTTCTGGCATCTGCATATCCATTAAAATGACATCATAGGATTGTTTTTCTAACATCTGCAATGCTTCCACACCATTATTAGCGATGTCGGCAGTGTAGCCTAGTTTTTTGAGAGTTAAAAGGGCTACTTTTTGATTAACTTTGTTATCTTCAGCAAGGAGAATTTTGAGATTTAATATGTCGCTTTGTACCGATTCTGGTGGTTTTTCAGCAATTTTTGTTTCTTGAATCTCACTGTCAACAGGGGTTTTGAGTCGGAGAGTAAAATAAAATGTCGTTCCTTTAGTACATGAATCTAACACCCAATTATCATCAGGATTTCCACCAATATTGCCGTTACTTTCTATCCAAATTGTACCGCCCATTAAATTGATCAAACTTTTACTAATAGCTAATCCTAACCCCGTACCGCCATATTTACGACTGATGGAAGCATCTGCTTGACTAAAGGGTTGAAATAGTTTTTTGAGGCGATCGCCATCTATACCAATACCTGTATCTTTAACACTCACTATAACATCTTGCCTGTAATTACTAACATCTTGCCTGTAATTACTAACATCTTGCCTGTAAGAAATACTAATAATAATTTCTCCTTCATGGGTGAATTTAATGGCATTGCCGATGAGATTTAAAAGTATTTGACGCAGACGGGAAGCATCCCCTAAAAAATTATTTATAACATCAGAGTTGATAGAGTATTTCAGATTAATATTTTTGCTTTCTGCAATTTGAGACATCAGACTACATACAGATTTGATTAATTCTGGTAAATTGAAAGGATGTTCTTCTAACTCCAATTTGCCTGATTCAATTTTCGAGAAGTCCAAAATATCGTTGATTATAATCAACAATGCGTCTCCACTATCTTTAATAGTTTTAACAATATCTTGTTGTTCATCGGTAAGATTAGTCATAGAAAGAAGTTGCGTCATTCCTAATACACCATTCATGGGGGTGCGGATTTCGTGACTCATATTTGCTAAAAATTCACTCTTGGCTTGGGTGGCGGCTTCGGCGAATTGTTGTGCTTTTTGCAATTCACTATTTTTTTGTGCTAGTTCTTGTAATCGTTCTTGTTCTTGTTTTAATAGCTGAGATTGGGCGATCGCAATGCCAAATTGTCCTGCCAAAGATTCCAGCAGTTCAATTTCATCCTCTGTCCAATGATGATATTTGTCACAATGATGTAGTCCTATTGCTCCATTAACTTCTCCTTGATAAAATGTGCCTACCCCTAACAAGGATTTAATTTGCATGAATTCCATAATATGCTGAACGTTGGCTAATAGAGGATAAGTACTAACATCATCCGCAGGAATTGCTTTTTCTTGGGTGACGAGACTTTCCATATAAGGATTACCAATGACAGGAATTTCCATGTCTAATAAAAAGGGATAATCGCCATTAATATATTCTGCTACACATATAACTTTAAGGGTATTTTTTTCTTTGTCAGGGTAACAATTAAAAATCACGGCATGATTGACATTAAATGCTTTACCGATTTCGTAGGCGGCAGATTCAAAGATTTTTTCTATTTCTAAACTTTGACGAATCTTATCACTGATTTTGCGTAGAAGGATAGTTTTATTAAATTGATTTTGTAAGGCTTTTTCCCCTCTTTTTCTCTCGGTAATATCTTCGACAATGCCTTCGATGGCAACTACATTACCGTTACTATCTCTGACGGGATGTTGAGAAACTTGTGTGGTATGCACACTATTGTCAGGATGAATAAAAGACATCTCGAATTGCATAAAATCTGCTTTATTTTCCGTCATTTTAATAATAGAGTCTGTAGCAATTTCGATCGATTCTGGCAACCAATTTATGGATTCTGGCCAATATTTATCAATCATATTCTCCTGACTTATACCAAAAATTGAAGCAAAACCTCCACTGAGATAGTTGACGATGCCTCCTATACCGTTATGACTAAAAACAACGAATTTTTCCCCTATATCCTCTACTAATCGCTGAAATTGAGCTTTACTTTGTTGTAACTCTATTTCTATTCTTTTGCGATCGCTAATATCAATAAATGTAACAATAACCTGTTTAATTTCTCCTTTACTATCAAACTGAGGAAAAGCATTAACTAATACCCATACTCTCGACTTATCAACAGTTCGATTAATGCCTACAATATAATTTCTTAGAGGTTGTTGTGTTTTTAATACCAGATTAACAGGATAAGCCTCTGAAGGCATGATTTCCTCATTTTCCAGAAAGAAATGCCATGCAGGATCGATCGCCATTTTACCTGACATTTGCTCGAAGGTTAATCCCAGAAGTTGACTAGCGGTAGAGTTACATAATGTTATAGCACTATTTTTGTCATGAACTACTATTCCAGCGTGTAAATTATTAATTAATTCTCGATATTGTTTTTCGCTATCTTTGAGATTCAATGCTGTTTGAATACGATCATTAATGTCGCTATGAGTGCCGATAAATCTTAATGGTTGTCCTTTTTCATCTCTTTCAATTACCTGCCCTCGGGCTAAAATCCATTTATAAGTACCATCTTTACAGAGTATTCGATGTTCATTTTGATAAATAGGTGTTTCTTGTCGCAAATATCGGGCAATATCAGCATAACAAGAGGCTATATCATCGGGGTGTACTCGATCACTCCATTCCTCTAAGCGATCGCCAATTTCGTCTTCATCATAACCTAACATCAGTTTCCACTGAGGGGAAAAATTTACTTGATTAGTTTGAGGATTCCAATCCCAAGTGCCATCGCCACTGCCTTCTACCGCTAACTGCCAACGGGCTTCACTTTCTTTGAGAGTTTGCAAAGTAACTTGATATTTTAAGTCACATTCTTGTAAAGCCTTTTCCACATTCTCAAAGGAATCCTGAATTTGTTGTGCCATTTGATTAAAAGATACCGACAAAATTCCTATTTCTCTAATGAAATGATTTTCCGATAAAGCCTCATAATCTTCTCCTGTAGCTAAAGATTTACTGGCTTGACTCAACCTTGAAATAGGCACACTCATCCAACGAGCGGTTAAAATACCGACTCCCGTTGTCGTAATTAATGCTAAAAAAGATAAAAAAATAGTGCGATGATTATTGTCTTCAATTTTTGCCGTAAAATCTGATTCGGGTACAACTACTACAATTAACCAATCTAAGTCTAAATTTCCCTCATAAGGTACAACTTGTACAAATTGACGATCGCCATTATCCTCTCTCAAAAAATCTAATGGTAACTTTTGATTAATATTATTAAAACCATTAAATTGATTAGCTAAATAGTTACTGGTTGCTTTAATTAAAGGATCTTCACTGTCTATAGCTTTAATTCTTTCAAGGATAATTTGACCATTTTTTTCTGTTTTACGGAAAGGTAAATGATTAGTAGAATTACCAATTAAAAATCCATTTTTATCAACAATAAATACTCGCCCATTTTTAGCAATTTGTAAACGAGAAATATATTTACGAAAAAAGTTTAAATCCGAAGCGGCGGAAAAAACCCCTAATAATTTACCCGTTGTGGGATCATAAATAGGATGACTACTATTAAGGGAAAGATCAGAATTATCGGATAGTTGAAAGATGGGTATTCGCACTGGTTTACCAGCTTTGACAGCAAATTCATACCAAGGGCGAGAGTGGAGATTAAAGGGTTTAATGGAATTAATTAACTCAGTCTTATGGCCTTTTTGATCTATGTTATAAACATCAAGTTGGTTGGGTTTATCTGGATTTGTCTCTAGGATACTAGGAGAAGGATTACGATTCGCCACCCGAAAAATCCCTTTTTCCGTACCTACCATGATATGACTAACCGTAGGGAATTGTTGTAATTGATTGTATAAATACTTTTCTAATTGAGATGTATTGTTAATATTGAGGTATCCAAGACGAAAAGCGTCCGCATTGATGCGATTTATCAACACTGGGGTGTCTAAATAGTTGTCTAAATACCTCACTACGTTATTGGTAGTTTCCCTATGGATTTCCACGATTAATTCTTTGATAGACTCTTGGTCGCTTTTATAAGACAAATAACCTACTAAACCTACAGCCCCTAAAATTTGAACGACAAAAGGCACAATTAACACCCATTTTAAAGAAATGTTGTTAGAAAACAATGTTTTTTTTGATTTAGTGGATTGTAATAATTGTGGCATTTATATAAAGAATATTTAAGCTAACATATGGATTGTCATTCTCAAAGATTAAGTAATAAGCTAAGACGCACCTATTCGAACGCATCTTTTATAAGTGTTAGTTTAACCCCAGTTCGACATAAAATTATAGGGAAGAGAGGGGATTTGAGAAGAGGGAAAAGGGAAAAATAATCAAAATAGATTTAAACGCTATGTAAATTAATTTTTTAGTGTTGTTTACTCAATTTTATTATTTTTAAACCGAAAAATAACTGCTATTTTTGTTCTCAACCCCTTATATTTCAAAGTTTGTGTTATCGAACGGAGGTGATTATATGACTATTAATGATAATTATGACGCTATTTCGGCTAAAACTATGACGGAAACAATCCCAAAAGTAAATATTTTCACAATGTTGCGTTTAGGTTTGTTTAATCTCGGTATCGGTTTAATTTCCGTGTTAACTTTAGCGGTATTAAATCGGGTAATGATTTCTGAATTAGGGATTCCTGCCACTATTGCTGCCGGTACTTTAGCATTATCTCAATTAGTAGCACCTACAAGAGTATGGTTAGGACAATTATCTGATAGTAAAAAGTTGTTCGGCTTACATCGTACTGGTTATGTGCGCCTAGGAGTAGTAGCCGCCGGTATTTGTATTTTTTTAGCGGTACAATTAGTTTGGTTATTGGGAGGCGATATTGTTAATCATAACGGTTGGCAATGGAATTTTCAAACTATCATATTTACCATTGCTTTAGCCTTGATTTTTATGATACAAGGTATAGCCACCGGAGCTAGTTCAACCCCTTTTACCGCTTTGTTAGTGGACATTTCAGAGGAAGATAATCGCTCTAAAATAGTGGGTACAATTTGGTCTATGTTAATGGTCGGTATCGTTATTGGCGGTATCACTGGTAACGTTTTACTGAAAAATTTAGCGGTAGGATTCGACAATATTATCTCTTTAGATACCCTAAAACCCCCTATTAATTTTATCTTTATACTTGTACCTTTCATCGTAATTGGATTAACTCTAATTGCTACTTGGGGAGTAGAAAAGAAATATTCTCGTTATCGTTTGCGTTCATCTTTTGTGGATAGAGAAGACGGAATTAGTTTAAAACGTGCCTTAAAAATCCTCACTTCATCTCGTCAAACAGCTATTTTCTTCTCTTTTTTAGTCATGATTACCATGAGTTTATTTATGCAAGAAGCAATTTTAGAGCCTTATGGTGGTGAAGTTTTTAAGATGTCAATAGGTGAAACTACCATGCTGAACTCTTTTTGGGGTATTGGTATTTTAATCGGTTATAGCACAACAGGATTTTTAGTTATTCCCCATTTAGGCAAAACAAAAACAACCAAAATTGGCTGTATTTTCGTCGCTTTTTCCTTTAGCTTAATCATTCTCTCTGGTTTAACTGCCATCCCTCAAATATTGCAAGGAGCGATGATATTATTTGGTATTGCCGCAGGAATCACTACTATTGGCTCAATTAGTTTAATGTTAGATTTAACCGCCGCCGAAACTGCTGGTACATTTGTTGGGGCCTGGGGTTTAGCACAAGCCATGTCTAGAGGTATTGCGATCGCTATTGGGGGATGGATTTTAGATATAGGAAGATTGATATTTGATAATGCTTGGTTAGCTTATAGTTTCGTCTTTTTCTGTGAAGCCCTTTTTATTATTGGTGCGATTATACTTTTAAATAAAGTGAATGTTCAAGAATTTCAAGCTACCACCCGTCAAGCCACCGCTATGGTGATGGAAGCAGATTTAGATTAAGTCAGAAACTGATTTCTTTATCATCATCTATTCATAATGTTTCCACAGCTAATTATTTGGTTGTTACCGCAGGTTTATACTCAGATCTTGCACCTAATTAATTTATTAAACTTTTAAACAAAATAAACATATAAAATTTAGTCTTGCTTTATTATGACTGACTCTACTAATTCCCCCACTACTGGAGGCGGTTTACCTCTACTTCAATATTGGTTAGAAAAAAGTGTATCTCCCCAAGGGTTAAAAATTTGGGAAAAGTTGAATCATCAAAGTAGTTGCTTGTCCTGTGCATGGGGTACAGGTGGGCAAAAGGGCGGTTTTGTCAATGAGGACAGTGAATATTTACAAAGGTGTGCTAAAAGTGTTGAAGCCATATCAGCAGAATTGCAAGACGGCATTAAAGCAGATTTTTTTCAACAATTTACCGTAGAAGAGTTACAAAAATTAGATTCTCAACAGTGCGATCGCCTTGGAAGATTAAGCTATCCGGTAATTTTAAGAAAAGGTAGTAATCACTATGAGAGAATTACATGGGAAGAAGTATATAAGATAGCAGAAAAAGCCTTTAAAAAATCACCTGAAAGATTAGCCAGTTATAGCTCAGGAAGATCATCAAATGAAGCAGCTTTTATCTTACAATTAATGATGAGAGCATTAGGTAGTAATAACTTAGCAGATTGCTCCGATTTATGCCACGCCCCTTCTACTGTGGGATTAAAAGAAGTTTTTGGTAGTGGCACATCCATGGTAAGCCTCGAAAGCCTCAAACAATCTAATTGTGTCGTGTTAGTAGGTTCAAATGCCCCGGCGAATCATCCTCGTTTAATGAATGAATTGATCAAAATTCGAGATAAAGGCGGAAAGATTATCATTATCAATCCTCAAATCGAAGTTGGTTTAGTTAAATTTGCTTCTCCTGCTTTTCCGATTAAATCTTTACTAAAAGGAGGCTCTGATATTTCAACTTTATACTTGCAACCGATACCGGGTAGCGATGTCGCTGTATTTGTCGGTATTCAAAAATCATTATTAGAGCAAAATTTAATCAACTTTGACTATTTAGGCAACTATACCGATGGTTGGCAAGAAGTAATTAACCATGCTGAAAATATCAGATGGCAAGACATCACCGATACTTGCGGTTTATCCCAAGAAGAAATTGAAGAAGTTGCTTATAACATTGGTAAATCTGAGAAAGTTGTGTTTGCTTGGGCGATGGGTATAACTCACCATATCAACGGAGTTGATAACGTTAAAAGTATTGCTAATACGGCTTTAATTACTGGTAATGCCGGAAAAATCGGAGCTGGTACAATGCCAATTCGAGGACATTCTAATGTGCAGGGTTTTGGCTCAATGGGAGTTACAATAAGATTGAGTGAGGCTATTAAAATTGCCTTAAAAGAGATTATCGGGCAACCTATCACCGAAACTAAAGGTTATTCTGCAAGGGGTTTAATTACCGCCGCCAGAGACGCTAAAATTGATACTCTTTTATGTTTAGGAGGGAATTTATATGCGGCTAATCCAGACTTAACCGAAGCGAAAAAGGCGTTAAATGCCGTTGAGACTATCTTTTATGTAGCTACTAAACCAAATTTAGGTCATTTTCACGGTTTAGGCAAGGAAAACACCCTGATTCTGCCTGTATTTAACCGTTTCGAGAATCCTCATCGCACTACTACGGAATCGGGTAATAATTTTGTACGTTTAAATGAAACGGGTATAACTCATCTTAAAGATGCTGATTTAGTCTCAGAAATTGAATTAATTACCGAAATTGCTGATCAAGTTTTAGGAGAAAATCTGATTAATTGGAAGCGATTACAAGATACTAGCTATATTCGAGAGTTAATTGCGAAAACCATTCCGGGTTACTCTAAAATTGGTGAAATTGACCAAACTAAACAAGAATTTACCATTGATGGACGTATTTTTACTAAGCCTAATTTTTCTACCGCTAATGGTAAAGCACAAATGCAAATAACTCCTTTACCAAGGTTAACGATTCCTGATAAAACCTTTTTTGGGGTAAAAGAAGATAGTGAGGGTATCGTGTTAATTTTAGGCACTGGTAGAAGTTACGGGCAACATAACACCGTTGTTTATAATACTGCTGATAAATATCGAGGAATGCCTCACCGCCACTGTATTTTAATGAATGGAGAAGACATCAAAAAAGGAGGCTTTACTGTTAATCAAAGAGTAAAAGTGCGAGGGGATGCTGGGGAATTAGATAATATTGAAATTATAGCGGGAAATATTTTACAAGGTACAGCATTTATGTTTTATCCTGAAGCGAATGTTTTATTTAAGGCACATATTGATAATGTAGCAGAAACGCCGGCTTATAAAAGAATACCCATCTTGATTCGTAGATTGAGTTAAACATTAGACTTCTTGCATCAAGTCGAGGCAATGGGCAATAGGTAAGTTTCTTCATTCCTCATTCCTCATTCTTCTCCCAAAGAGTGTCTTTGCGTCATGAGCGAGAAATAAAAAATGTGCCTTATTCATCTGAAAAGCGTTGTAAAAGCTCTTCACTCAGGTGATAAGATATTGATAAATAAAATTATATATATATATATGAAACTAATTTCTATACTAGGTTCAACCGGTTCTATCGGTACTCAAACTTTAGATATAGTAAGAGATTATCCCGATCGCTTTCAAGTTGTGGGATTAGCCGCTGGAAATAATATTACTCTTTTAGGCGAACAAATCAGGGAGTTTAAACCCCAAATTGTTGCTATTCAAAATGAAGCTAAATTAGTAGAATTACATGAAGCAATTGCTAATTTACCTGAGAAACCAATTTTATTAGCAGGAAAAGAAGCCATTTGCGAAGTTGCCCGTTATGGAAATGCGCAAAGTGTTGTTACTGGTATCGTTGGATGTGCAGGATTATTGCCAACCATTGCCGCTATCAAAGCAGGAAAAGATATTGCCTTAGCTAATAAAGAAACTTTGATTGCCGGAGGCCCGGTAGTGTTACCTTTAATAAAAGAATATGGAGCAAAATTATTACCTGCCGATTCTGAACATTCAGCGATTTTTCAGTGCTTACAAGGTTTACCAGAAAAAGGTTTACGCAAAATTATTTTAACCGCTTCTGGTGGATCATTTCGTGATTTGCCCGTAGAAAAATTGGCGAGTGTAACGGTTAAAGATGCTTTAAAACATCCTAACTGGTCTATGGGACAAAAGATCACTATTGACTCGGCAACTCTGATGAATAAAGGTTTAGAAGTTATTGAAGCTCATTATTTATTTGGTTTAGATTATGATAATATTGAAATAGTTATTCATCCTCAAAGCATTATTCATTCAATGATTGAGTTACAAGATACATCAGTATTAGCTCAATTAGGATGGGCAGATATGCGTTTACCGTTACTTTATGCTTTATCTTATCCCCATCGCATTCCTACTAATTGGGAAACTTTAGACTTGGTGAAAGTAGGCAGTTTAACCTTCCGTGAACCTGATCACCATAAATATCCTTGTATGCAGTTAGCCTATGAGGCAGGAAAAACTGGAGGTTGTCTTCCTGCGGTATTAAATGCGGCTAATGAACAAGTTGTAGCTTTAT
This sequence comes from Geminocystis sp. GBBB08, assembly GCF_016743215.1. GTDB lineage: Bacteria > Cyanobacteriota > Cyanobacteriia > Cyanobacteriales > Cyanobacteriaceae > Geminocystis. The sequence goes on along the minus strand of NZ_VRZC01000022.1, from coordinate 25,897 downwards.
TTTTACAAGAAAAAATTACTTTCCTTGATATTCCTCATTTAATTGAGTCTGTTTGCGATCGCTTTTCATCACAAAATATATCCGAACCTAGTTTAGATGATATTTTATATGCTGACGGGTGGGCAAGACAAGAGGTATTAAATAAGTTATCAGTATTGATTTAACTAAACCATTGATTTTTATAACCTTCTGATTAATTCAGCAACGCCATTTAGAATTTAGAATTTAGAGTTAGGAAACTTATCCATTGCCCCTTGCCCCTTGCCTACCTTCACCAGTAAGTAAACCTAGATGTAAACTGGCTTATTAACTATTCTCTATTCTCTATTCCCTATTAACTATCACCGTTCATTAAAATCTGTAGAAAAACAAAATTAATGTTTTGAAAGGTTTATCCACTTTTAACGGTGGCATTCAAGGCATAAACGGCAATGCCTTTAGATCATGGCTATCAAAAGCATTTGACCTTACTTTTAGTTAAACCTCATTAAATACCTCGTTTTAATTAATATGTGTTTAATTTACTCCCAGTGGTATCTGACTTAACATCAGTGACGTGGTAAATTTGGATTTTCACCAGTAATTAAAAGTCCTTGGCTTTTGGTCTTAGTAAATTCTAGCATATTTTCTACAGATTATTGCAAACAGTTATAACCCTTACTAAGTATATAGCAGTCCTAAATCATTTGTCGGAAATCAATATTTTTTCTATAACTAAAAATGTTAAAATCATTAAGAGAAAATAAAGAACTTGGGATCGAAAGTATTAAAATTAGGTTAACTAATAGTAGAGGAAGTTTAAGAGAATGCACTTAAGTGAAATAACCCACCCGAATCAATTACATGGTTTATCTATCCGACAGTTAGAAGATATTGCTCAACAAATACGAGAAAAACACTTAGAAACCATCGCCGCTACAGGGGGGCATTTAGGACCTGGTTTAGGAGTGGTAGAATTAACGATTGGCTTATATCAAACCCTTGATTTAGATCATGATAAAGTACTTTGGGATGTAGGACATCAGGCTTACCCTCATAAATTATTAACAGGAAGATACTACAATTTTCACACTTTACGGCAAAAAGACGGCGTTGCTGGTTACTTAAAACGCTCAGAGAACAAATTTGACCATTTTGGAGCCGGACACGCCTCCACAAGCATTTCTGCGGGACTAGGTATGGCTTTAGCACGAGATAGCAAGGGCGAAAATTACAAAGTAGTGTCGATTATCGGTGATGGTGCATTAACTGGCGGTATGGCATTAGAAGCTATTAACCACGCTGGGCATTTACCCAATACTAATTTGATGGTAGTGTTAAACGATAACGAAATGTCGATTTCCCCCAATGTGGGCGCGATTTCTCGTTATTTGAACAAAGTTCGTTTATCTGATCCTATCCAATTTATCACCGATAATTTAGAAGAGCAATTCAAACATTTTCCTTTCTTTGGTGATGGTGAAAATCTTTCTCCTGAAATGAAAAACCTCAAAGAAGCGATGAAACGTCTTGCCATGCCTAAAGTGGGAGCGGTAATTGAAGAATTAGGTTTTACTTATTTTGGTCCTATTGATGGTCATAATCTCAAAGAATTAATTGATACTTTTAATAAGGCACATAAGGTAAAAGGACCTGTATTAGTTCATGTTATTACCGTAAAAGGTAAAGGCTACGCTCTCGCGGAAAAGGATCAAGTCGGTTATCATGCTCAAAGTCCGTTTAATTTAACTACGGGTAAACCCATACCCTCCACAAAGCCCAAGCCTCCGAGTTATTCTAAGGTTTTCGCCCATACTCTCACCACTTTAGCCCAAAATAACCCCAAAATTATTGGTATCACTGCCGCAATGGCTACTGGTACCGGTTTAGATAAGTTACAACAAAAATTACCTAAGCAATATATTGATGTCGGTATCGCCGAACAACACGCTGTAACTTTAGCCGCCGGTTTGGCTTGTGAGGGAATGCGTCCTGTCGTAGCAATTTATTCAACTTTCTTACAACGAGCTTATGATCAAATTATTCATGATGTGTGTATTCAAAAGTTACCAGTCTTTTTCTGTTTAGATAGAGCGGGAATTGTAGGTGCTGATGGTCCGACTCATCAAGGGATGTATGATATATCTTATCTTCGTTGTATCCCTAATCTTGTCATCATGGCACCTAAAGACGAAGCTGAATTACAGCGTATGATGGTGACAGGTATTAATTATACAGACAGTGCCATCGCCATGCGTTATCCTCGGGGGAATGGTTTAGGTGTGCCTTTAGCTGAAGAAGGTTGGGAAGCCTTAGAAATTGGCAAAGGAGAAATTTTACGCAACGGTGATCATTTATTATTAGTCGGTTACGGCACAATGGTTAATACGGCGATGCAAACGGCAGAAATTTTGAGCGAACATGGTATAGATGCCACTGTAATCAATGCTCGTTTCGTCAAACCCCTTGATACTGAATTAATTTTACCTTTAGCGGAAAAAATCGGTAAAGTTGTAACTTTAGAAGAAGGCTCTTTAATAGGAGGTTTTGGTTCAGCCGTGGCCGAAGCCTTATTAGATAATGGTATTGGGGCTAAATTAAAACGTTTTGGTGTTCCTGATATTTTAGTAGATCATGCTACACCTAACGAATCTATTGCTGATTTAGGCTTAACCAGTCGTCAAATTTCTGAGGAGATTTTAGACTCATTTTTTGCGGAAAAACCATCCTTAGCAATGAAAAATTAGTGATTAGCAAGAGGTTAAAACTCTTAGGAAGGAATCATTGATTATTCACTATTAATTCATCATCTATGATTCACTATTCACTATCTACTACTTGAACATCCTAATTCCTCTTGAAAAGGTAACAGAGGAGGAGGATATCCCAAGTTCGATAGAAGAAAAATGATGAAGACAAGACAGATTGACGAGTAGTGGGGGAGGATAGGTAGAAAATTTCCCAATCTTTGTGCTGATGCAGAGAATTTTTATTATTCACAGAAACATTATCTCCCCCGTCTGCTTAGTCTGCCCCGTAAAGGAGAGAAAAGGCTATATTTACCAATCTAAAGGTAATCCGTAATTTTCTAAAATTTTTTCTTGTTTAAATAACTCTGATAATGGTTGATCAATTTGGATTTTTCCTTGATCTAATACTAATCCCCTTTGGGTTGTTTTTTTGATCCAATTAAGATCATGAGATGCGATTAAAATTACTTTCACCTCTAGGGTTAATAAAATTTCCGCTAATTTTTTTCGCCACGAAGGATCAAGTCCATTAGTCGGTTCATCTAAAATTAAAATATTGGGTTCTAATGCTAAAATTGAGGCTAAGGAAACTAACCTTTTTTGTCCTCCTGATAATTCATGAGATGAGCGATTTTCATACTTAATTAAGTCAAATTTATCTAGGAGAAATCGAGCTTTTTCTTTTGCTTCTGTCGGGGATATTTCATAGTTTAATAAGCCAAACATCACATCTTCTAAAATAGTGGGCATAAATAATTGATCTTCAGGATTTTGAAAGCCAAAACCAATGTTTTTTCTAATATCTTTAAGATTTTTATTTTCTAATTTTAAACCCTCAATAATAATTTCACCTTGTTGAGGTAATTTTAAGCCAATTAAGTTGTTTAATAACGTACTTTTCCCAGCTCCCGTTCTTCCTAATAAAGCAACTCTTTCTCCCTCTTCTAATTTGAAAGATATTTTTTGTAAAATAGGCTGTTTTTCATAGTTAAATTCGACATCATCAACAATAATTATTGGTAGATTTTGATTACTTATTTGAACCATATTGTATAAGAAGAAGACGTTAAAATAGTCAGGATAACTGCGATCATTATTAGGATAAATTTTTCAGCTTTTGAAGATTTTATTTCTATGGGTAAAGTTCCATGATAACCTCTAATTAACATTGCATTATATACCCGATCAGCACGATCTAAACTGCGTAAATATAATGATCCTATCATGGCTGAACTAATATAACGTAGCCATTGAGAATTTCCTTTTAAACCTCTTAATTTTGCCGCAGTGTGCATTTGTTTAACTTCCGACAATAATATTTCTAAATATTCGGCGGTTAAAATAATAATTTCTTGCATTTTTAGAGGTAATGGTAATCCCTTTAAAGCGATCGATAAATGATATTTTGGTACCGTTAATAAAAAACTGTTCATTATTAGTAAACAAATAAGTGATCTTAACAGCAAAAAACTGGCTTTTTGCCACCCTAGAGGTAAAGCCATTAAAGAGAGAAAAATTAACTCTGCACCTAACAATTTAATTAGAGAAAAAAAGGGAGTTGATAAAAATAAACACCAAGATAATGCTATAATGCCATAAATGAGCAAAAAAGACCAACTACCCGTATTAATTAAGGCTGTAGCGATAACTAAAATTAAGGATAATCTTAACCTTAAAAATAAGGATAATTTAAGCACTTTTACGAATGATAAATTTGGTCATAATAAATGCTAAACCAAAACAAATTATTGTACCTAAAATACCACTAATGCTAGTACCAATTTGTTCATTAATTCCTGCTACTTGATAATCAGCAAAAGGAGTATTCACAGGAATTCTGACATTTTCAGCTAAGTGAATAAATCCTAGATTTTCGGCAACTTTTTCTAAACCATCAGGAAAAGAAGAGGCAAATAATGATAACACTCCTGCTACTAATAACGTACTAATTACAGGAATCAACCATTTTTGTAGTGGTGGTTCATCTCCGGGTAATAAATCTGGACGCACAGTAATTAAATATGTTATCACTCCTCCCGTAATCAATCCTTCTCCTACACCAATCAATATATGTATTCCTGTCATAGCTGGTAGAACAACAGAAGCGGAAGCTGTATTAGAAAAAATAAGTATTAAACTACAACAAAAAGAAGCCGCTATAGTGCTAATACAAGCGGTAATTCCTGCGACTAATGGTAAACGTGTTTTTTTGCCTCCTAACAGTCTTTGCAAAGTTTTAAATAATCCCCAACTTACCCAAACTCCCACTATTGCCATATTAAAAATATTTGCCCCTAAGGCAGTTATACCACCATCAGCAAACAAAACAGCTTGTATGAGTAATACTGTGGCAATGGAGATAGTAGCCGCCCAAGGATTACCTAAAATAATAACAGCTAAAGTAGCACCTAAAAGATGCCCACTTGTGCCTCCTGCAACTGGAAAATTAATCATTTGTGCCGCAAAAATAAAAGCGGTGGTTAATGCCATAACAGGAGCTTGTTTTAAATTTATTTCGTCACGAATACGAGCTAAAGAAAGTGCTACAAATCCAGTACTTGTAATAGTAGTAACAATGGCAACTGATGGAGAGATAAAACCGTCGGGAATGTGCATTTTTAATTATTTAATTAATATTCATTTATGGTAGCAATGAATTTCTTTTCTTTTCAATCCCTCTTAAGGGCATTACTGATAAGTAATAGATAGTGACAAGAAGACTAGGAGAGGAGAAGGCTAGAAGAGGAGGAGACTAGGAGACTAGAAGACTAGAAGACTAGAAGACTAGAAGACTAGAAGACTAGAAGACTAGAAGACTAGAAGACTAGAAGATGCTGGTAATTTTTTGCTTTCTCATTCTAAATTCTAAATTCTAAATTCTAAATTCTAAATTCCTAGTTAATTTCTCCTCTACCCAACTTTTAATTATATGATTAACTTCTTCTGGTACTTCATCATGGGGACAATGACCTGCTTTGAGGTAAAATTGAGTTAAATTATGATAATATTTTTCAAATTTCTTCCCCCTTTCTTGCGATCGCATCCAAGGATCAGCTTCACCCCAAATATTAAGCAAAGGACAAGTCATTTTCTGTAACAATTGATCAATTTTTTCCCCTTGAGGACTTTTAAATACAGAGCTAAACACTTGTAAAGCACCCTCATCACAAGAAGGGCGGTAAATATCTTCAACTAATTGATCCGTAATGGCACTAGAATCTAAATAGACTTTTTCAAGGGTTTTGCGGATATTTTTCTTATGGCGTAGTCTTTGAAATAAAATATAAGTAATCCAAGTTTGTTTCAATATCCAACTACTAATTTTTTGCATCATAGTCGGTTTTTTTGTCACCATATCAGAAAAAGGGCCAGCACTATTAAGTAATATCACCCCCGCTACATTATGATGATACTCGGCGGCGGTACATAAACAAGCATAACCACCCAAAGAATTACCAGCGATAACCGTAGGTTCTTTAATTATTTCTGTAATAAAATCGTTTAATTGCTCTCGCCACAGCTTACCACTGTATTCCCAAGCAGGTTTACTAGATCTCCCGAATCCTAACATATCGATCGCCCACACCGAGAAATTTTGTTTCAATTGATGAATATTTTTACGCCAATGATCCGTAGAAGCACCAAAACCATGTACTAATAATAAAGGTGGTTTTTCAGGGCTAGAATTCCCCCCTTTTACATAGTATATTTGTTGTCCTCGCCATTGCCAATAGTTACCTTCTATAGCAGATACATAATGAATTGAGTTATTACTAGTGATAGTCATATATTATTGCATTTTATTAAGTTATATTAACTATTATAAACTTTTTTATACTCTCGAAACTCCATAAATTTTTTTTGTTGAAATTAACTCTACTTTAAAAATGCCCTGCTTGAGAAGTAGCTTAAAATGATCATAATTCCCAAATAACCTTAGACTTAGATCTTCTTGCATCTCTATCATCAATTCTCGATGAGGATAGGGAAAAGGGAAAAGGGAAGAGGGAAAAGTAATAAGAATTGATTTTTCCCGTTTTGTTTCATTGGTATTATTGTACTGGTGCAAGATCTGAGTTAGATGAATAGAAATAAAAAGTATATTTTTAGTAATTATGAGTACCACCATAGAAACTAAAATAAAATAGACATTTAATTGATTAAATAAAATGTTACATACGTAAAATTGCTAGATCATTGATTTTGTTTATTAAATAGAAATATGTTATCTTTTTCATGGATTAATTTAAAATTATTATTAAATTTTAGCAATTCAATCAACTCTTTAATCTTTTCCTTAGAACTACCAAAGCCAGGATGAGCTAAATTAAGTAAAATATAGTCAATATCATCTATCTTTTCATTCCTAAAATCATCTGTAGCTAGGTAAATTATTTCTCTATGACTTAAATGAGGTACTATTTGTGAGGCAGTTAAAACGGATGCTTTTTTATCAATTAAATTAATTGCTTCATTGGTTGATTGCCATGTAAATAAATTTTTTAAATAAAGAGAATTAGGAAAAAAATAAACATATTTAGCTAATATTAAAAAAGTAATTAGTGACCAAATTCTTAATTTTATACTACTAGATAGCCATGTTTTTTGATTAGCTAAACTACTTATAACTGTCAAAATCAGAAAAGGAATTATCGGTAAAGAATATTGATGAATCAAATCTTTTTGGGGTTGATAATCTGTTAATAAGTTAAGAAATATAGCAGGAATTGCGGGAATTAAATTAGTCAATTCTTGCCATGCTAAAGCCGGAATAACCGGAATGAATAATAATAATAAATATTCTAAGTTCGCACCTGTCAATAAATACGATAAAATAATTTGCGGTTTTAATACTAAATTAAGGATAATTTCTGCCACTGAATTTCCTAAAAAACCATATCTACTCACAGCGGCTGCTTCTTCTCCACTGAAAATAGGAATGAGTAATTGAGTAGCAATAATAAACCAAAAAAGACCGCTAAATATAGCTATCATTCCGTATCTTTTTTGATGATTAAAAATTATCAACCATATACCCATCATCATTATATTTAAAGCTAAAACCGCTTTACATCCTAAGATAAAAAAAATAGAAATAATAAACCCAAAAAAATTATTTGATCTTACCGCTAAAATAGCACTAAAAAATAAAGGTACAGCAATTACTTCTGGGTGAAAGTCAAATAAATTAACGTTAAAAATCAATGGATATAATATGTATATTAAACAAACAGTTTTAGTTTTTGAATCTGTTAAACCCATTAACTTTCCTAAATGCCAAATCGGTAAAATGGCGATAGCTAAAGCAAAAGATTGTATAATAAATAGCCAATAAACTGTTGGCAAAATAACATATAAAGGGGCAATTAAATATAAAATCCACGCAGCATGATCCCCTAAAATATGTAATTCTCGAAAACTAACATAGGGATTTTTTCCTTGAGAAATTAAATAAATTCCATTGTCAAAAATACCTAAATCATAAGCATTAGAATTATATAAATTATGGCGTAAACTACTAGCTAAAAAGAAAATAATAAAAGTAACAATAATATAAAATTTGATCTTATTAAATGGAGATATAAATACCTTCATGATGATAATATAATTCTTACAATATTTTGGAACTAGGCAATGATAAAACTTTCGAACTTGATATTATTTAGGCGATCGCCTATAGCATTTCAACAATTATATTGTACTAAAAATGAATATATAAGAAGAATAAGTAAAATAATGGATAAAAATGGTTCTTCATGAGTTAGTATGCTGAAAGATGAAAGCTAAGTAAAGTTTTTGAAAAAAATAAAGGCAAACCCTCTCATTAACTTTTTTCCTCAAATAGTTTAGAACAATAGCGATTAAGAATATTATGAGCATTTTCATTTCAGCATATCCTTTTATCTTCTACACTTCTAGCTTTTCAGGTATTTTCAGAATTATCAGATAATGAATAACTATTATTATGTAGCAACTTAGTATTTTAAAAAATATGAAGAATGTAGCTTTAAAAATGTTATATTACCCCATAAAAATTGTTTTTTCGATGAAATACTAGTAGCAAATTAAAGATTATAGATAGGACTTAATTTTTTAAGGTATAATCCCACTTAAATGTAGAATTTTCAGGAGGTTAAGGACATTTTTTTTGACTTTTAACTCCTAATTATAAATAAAACCTTATTGTGTGAGGAATTAAGTATGGTACTTTCTTTGACTAAAAACTCGTCTCCGTTAGATTATAATAACTCAAAACTGAGCGGTAGCCTACCTGATAAATTATTTGGCACAGATGGTATTCGGGGTAAAGTGGGAGACTTATTAACTGCTAATTTGGCTTTAGAAGTAGGGGTGGCAGCTGCTAGTGTTTGGCAAGAGTTTAAATCCCCACAAGGTGTCGTCATTATTGGGCAGGATTCCCGCAATTCCAGTGATATGTTATCTATGGCTATTGCCTCTGGTTTAACCTCTTTAGGTTTAGAAGTATGGAAGGTTGGCTTATGCCCGACTCCTTGCGTTGCTTACTTAACAAAGACAACTGACGCTATAGGTGGGATCATGATTTCCGCTAGTCATAACCCACCAGAAGATAACGGAATCAAATTTTTTGGTTCAGAAGGTACTAAACTAGACAAATTGTTAACCAGTGCCATCGAAAAAACTCTCCGTAAAAATATCGATGGTGGTATTCAGTTAAAAAGTAGTAAATGTGGTAAAACTCTTGAACAACATCATTTAGTCAAAAACTACAGTCATTTTTTAAAAACGTCTCTCCCTTCAGATTTAGATTTTAGAGGGATGCGCATTGTCTTAGATTTAGCTTGGGGAGCAGCTGTCGAACTTGCACCATCTATGTTTCAGGCTATGGGAGCTGAAGTTATTTCTTTACATCCCCAAGGAGATGGCGATCGCATTAATGTTAATTGTGGTTCGACTCATTTAGGAAAATTACAAGAAGCGGTGCAAAAATATGGAGCAAATTTAGGGTTTGCTTTTGATGGAGACGCAGATAGAGTTATGGCGGTAGATGCTCAAGGACGTATTATTTGCGGTGACTATATTCTTTATTTATGGGGTAAATACTTAAAAGAGTGCCATTTGTTACCTGATAACTTATTAGTGAGTACCGTTATGGCAAACTTGGGTTTTGAATTGGCATGGCAAAAATTAGGAGGTAAATTTATCCGTACTGCGGTAGGAGATCAATATGTTCAAGCGGCGATGTGGGAAACTGGTGCTATGCTAGGAGGTGAGCAGTCAGGGCATATTCTCTGTCATCATCATCATTTTTCTGGAGACGGTATTCAAACTGCATTACAGTTAACTGCACTAGTTAGACAACAAGGAAATTGTTTAGTATCATTAGTCAATGATAGCTTTACTCCCTATCCCCAAGTATTAAAAAATGTCAAGGTAGAAAACCGAGAAAAACGCTTAAATTGGCAAGATTGTATTCCATTACAAAATGCCATCGCCAAAGCTGAAGAAGCAATGGGGAATGAAGGTAGAGTCTTAGTAAGACCATCAGGTACAGAACCTTTAATTCGAGTAATGATAGAAGCACAAAATGAGAATTTAGTCAACTATTGGACAGATTATCTAGTTAAAATTGTGCAACAACATTTTAATTAATCATCAGAAATTAGGAATTAGAGAGAATAAAATTAGCAATCGCCAAAAGAATAAAGTGTTTGATTATTTAAGTATAAATACTTAAAGTTAGTTAGTAATTAAACTTAATTAAACTTAATCAAAAACCTTAAAAAGACTTAATAAAAAAAAAGAAAATAGTAGGTTATTCTAAATAGTATAGATATTAAGAGGTACTATTATGATGAATACTATTTCTCATTCAAATCATCAAGAACATAAAGAAATAAATTGGTCTGCTATTATTTTATTTGCATTAGGATTTTGGCTTAGTGGTAGTTTGTTACTGGATTTCGTATTAATTCCGGCACTTTCCGCTAGTGGGATGATGGCACAAAGCGGTTTTCCTAGTGCTGGTTTTACTATTTTTGGTGTCTTTAATCGCATCGAATTAATTTGTGCTTCTCTAGTTTTAACTTGTGCATTTGTTTTTTCTTTTAACCATGATTTTAATAGTAAAAAACAGGCTTTATTTGTAACTTTTTCGAGTTTATTATTCTTAATTGCCTTAGCTTATACTTATTTATTTACCCCCCATTTAAGTGCATGGGGATTATGTTTAAATCAATTTAATACCGTTACTACAATGCCATCAGAGATGATTCTTTGGCATAAAGGTTACTGGATTTTAGAAGGGTTAAAATACGTTTTTGGATTTAATTTATTGCGTTGGAGTTATAATAATTTAGCACTTTTAAAAAAATAAATAATTGATTATTGTGCAATAGGCATCTTGTTGGGTAACTCCTCATACTTTTTTTGTTTTAACTATCATGTCTTTTACATTAATCAAAGGCACTTTTCATGTTATTGGCTATTCTCCCGATGGTGATTCCATTCGTTTTAAAGCGAATAATCCTGAAAATTGGTCAAAATTAATCGGTATTCCTCCACTATTAAATGAGCTTAATCATGTACAAATTAGGCTTATTGGTATTGATAGTTTAGAAACTCATTTTCGGGAATGTAAACAAAGTTTAAAATCAGCATTAAGTGCAGCCGATTTTTTATTAGAATATTTAGAAATTGATCAAGTAAAATGGCATGAGGAAAATAATTTAATTATCAAAGCAAACGATAATATAGAAGGTTTTATTTTAGCAAAAAAAACAGATCAACATGGTCGTCCTTTAGGGTTTGTTTTTAAAGGTAAAATTGATATGAAAGATGGAGATATTGTATTTTTACCAATAGATTTATTTTTTAAATCAGTTAATTATCAAAGTCTTTTAGAAGGTGAATCTTATCCTACTTATTATCGTGGCTTAGCCCCAACTTTAAGAAGAAAAATGACGGTAGCTGTTAATCATGCTAGAAAACAAAAGAAAGGAATATGGAAGTTTGACTCTACCAATAAAGGCTTTCATGCTTGGGATTTATTTGATGAAGAAAAAAATATTGTTATTTTGCCTAAATTATTTCGTCGTCTGGTGAGTTATTTAGAAACAAATCAAGATTTAGAAGGGTTTAAAAATTCTGTGGTAAAATCTGAGAAAGTTTTAATTTTACCCGCTCAAAATAAAAAACTGTTTCGAGATATTATTATTCAAGAAGATACCATTTTTAAATTATCTGAGTTACCTGAAGATATAGTTTATTTATAATTTTTAAATGGGTTTTAGCTTAATCAGAAGGAAATCAAAATACGAGGGATATCGGACACTAATGTCAAGAAACCATAATATTTATCCTTGAACTGCTTATTCCAGTTAGGTTTCCGAAAATCTATTTTAACAAGACTCAAGATGATAAGCCTGTGGCAGTTACTTGATTGAAAGAGTTTAAGGAGTTTTTATTTCATCTTGTCATTTTAACCTGATTTATTACTCTTTGCGTAACGTCAGATACTAACTCATCAAAAGCCGTAATTTAGCAAGTTACAATTATCGGGACTAAAAGTTTTATAATTTAATGGCCTATTAATCTCCCTAATATTTTCATGACTTTAGACAATTTAATGTCAACTCCCACAGGTAATTTAAGCATTGATTCTTCTACCGACAATATTTTATTATCCCTAATTATTCCTACCTATAACGAAAGTAAAAATATTACTATTTTAGTCGAAAAATTAACCACATTATTGGAAAAAATAACACCCCAAGAATATGAATTAATTATAGTTGATGACGACAGTCCTGATTTTACTTGGAAAGTAGCTTTAGAATTGACAGAAAAATATCCGCCATTAAAAGTTATTCGTCGGATAGGAGAAAAAGGATTATCGACCGCCGTAATTAGAGGTTGGCAAGTGGCAAAGGGAGAAATTTTAGGAGTTATTGACGCTGATTTACAACATCCTCCTGAAACCTTATTGAATTTGTGGGCAGAAATTAATAAAGGTGCAGATTTAGCCGTAGCCAGTCGCAATGTGGAAGGAGGAGGCGTTAGTGATTGGAGTATTTTACGTCGTTTTTTGTCTCGTGGTGCCCAAACTTTAGGATTAATTATATTGCCTGAAGTAATTGGACGAGTTTCTGATCCCATGAGTGGTTATTTTTTAGTCAGGCGTGAGTGTTTAATTGGTTGTAATCTTAGCCCTTTAGGGTATAAAATTTTAATCGAAGTTTTAGGAAGGGGTAAAATTCGTTGGCTTAGTGAAGTTGGATATGTGTTTCAAGAACGTCAAGAAGGAGAAAGTAAAGTAACAAAAAAACAATATGTTGATTATATTCATCATTTGATTCGCCTAAGATTTTCTTTATGGCCAATTAGTCGTTTTTTACGTTTTGCAATAGTCGGCTTTAGTGGCGTTTTTATTGATATGATATTTTTGTTTTTATTAAGTGATCCTTCTACTTTAGCTTTACCTTTAACTCGTAGTAAAATTATCGCTTCAGAGTTGGCAATTATTAATAATTTTTTATGGAATGATGCGTGGACTTTTAGAGATATTTCTAAAAAACAACCTAGTAAACGCCAAAAAATTAAGCGATTTATTAAGTTTAATATTGTCTGTTTAGCAGGATTAATTATTAATGTTTTATTATTAAATTTCTTCTTTAATATGTTAAGTTTAAATCGTTATTTAGCTAACTTTATTGCCATCGCTTTTGTTACTCTTTGGAATTTTTGGCTAAACTTAAAATTAAGTTGGCGAAGCACTGAAATCTAAAAATATAATCTTTTATATAACTTAACAATCAGGCTCTTGATGAGTTAGGTGTGCTAAAGATGAAAATTGTCAAAGGCAAAAATATCTTGCTAATAAACAGTATTTGTTAAAATAAATATAATATTAGATTTAAGTAATCAGAGGGGTACAACTTATGACAATCGCTCCATTACCTGACAATGAAAAAGAGCGAATCGAAGCATTAATGAGATACGACATCTTAGACACTAATTTTGAAATGGCTTATGATGAATTAACTCAATTAGCCGCATCTATTTGTGGCACTCCTATTGCTTTAATGAGTTTAATTGATCGAGATCGCCAATGGTTTAAATCAAGAGTAGGATTGTCGGCAACGGAAACCCCAAGGGATTTAGCTTTTTGCGCCCATGCGATTCTTAAAGATGAAGTGATGGTAGTAGAAGATGCCAGTCAAGATGAACGTTTTTTCGATAATCCTCTTGTAACCCAAAATCCCAATATTCGCTTTTATGCTGGTGCCCCTTTAATTACGCCTGATGGTTATGCTTTAGGCACTCTTTGTGCTATTGATTCCGTGCCTAGAAATTTAACATCCGAACAATTAAAGGCTTTAAACATTCTAGCAAAACAAGTTATTAGTCAACTAGAATTAAGAATTGCTTTTAAAAAATTACAAATTTATTCTCAAGAGTTGCAGGAATTAAATGCTAGTAAAGACAAATTTTTCTCTATTATTAGTCATGATCTTAAAGCACCTTTTAATACTCTTCTCGGTTTTACTGAAATACTTAAAGATAGTGTTGAATCTATGGAATTAGAGGAAATCATAGATATATCTCAAGATATTTATCATTCTGGACAAAATGCCTTTAATTTGCTTAAAAATCTATTGCAATGGTCAATGTTAGAAACTGGTAAAATGAAGTGTAATCCCGTCTCTGTCGATCTTCATTTGTTATGCCAAGAAATTATTACCATTATGTCTCCCACTGCTAAAGAGAAAAAGATTGATTTACAACTTCAAAGTCCTTCTCCTTGCTTTGTTTTTGGCGATCGCAATATGTTATATTCAACCATTCAAAATTTAGTCTCTAATGCCCTAAAATTTACCCCAGAAGGCGGGAGAGTAAAAATTCAGATAAATCAAGGACAACAATTCACTCAAGTAGATATTATTGACAATGGATTGGGCATGGCTTCAAAACAAATAGCAAAATTATTTAAAATAGAATCTTGTAGTAGCAGAGAAGGAACCAAAGGTGAAACAGGAACGGGTTTAGGGTTATTGTTATGTCAAGAATTTGTCGAAAAAAATGGTGGTAAAATTTGGGTAAAGTCAGAAATCGGCAAAGGATCTCAATTTAGCTTTACTATTCCATTATCACCCACTTACCATCAATCAAAAACGCCGAATTAATAATGGGCTCTTGATTAGTTAATATGCTAAATTAGTTAAAATTCAAAACTATTCATTCAATTATGGATCATTCTTTTCCCACCGTTATAGTTTCCCCTTCTTTGACGTGGGAGCAATTACAGTTACAGAAAACGATTAAATTGGGAGTTATGGCTTCAGGTAGTGGGACTAATTTCGAGGCGATCGCCCAAGCTATCAATGAAGGAAAATTGAATGGACAAATAGAGTTATTAGTTTACAACAATCCCCATGCCAAAGTAAAAGAAAGAGCCGATAAATTAAATATTCCTTCAGTTTTATTAAATCATCGTGATTACCCTAGTCGAGAAGCCTTAGACGAAGCAATTGTCGAAGTATTTAAAGCTCATCAAGTGGAATGGGTAGTAATGGTAGGTTGGATGCGTATTATTACCAAAGTTTTATTAAAAGCTTTTCCTCAAAAAGTAATTAATATACATCCGAGTTTATTGCCCAGTTTTAAAGGTATTAATGCCATTGAACAAGCCTTAAAAGCGAAGGTAAAAATAACAGGTTGTACAGTACATTTAGTTGATTTAGAAGTAGATAGTGGCCCTATTTTAATCCAAGCGGCCATACCAATTTTACCCGATGACACCTCAGAAACTTTACATCATCGAATTCAAATTCAAGAACATCGTATAATTACTCAAGGTATTGCCATAGCTGTTCAAAGATAGGTAAGGAAGGAAGATGCAACAAACCCGTTTAAATTTGTTAATAACAACACTAATTAATCAATTTGTTAGTTTTTTAGTCAATCCTTGGCGAAAATTATCTTTTATCATTATTTCTTTATTATTAGGTTATTTTCTTGCCAATATTTTAACTACATCAGCAGGACAATTAGGACGCTGGGATGTAAGCATTGCACTTATTTTTCTTTTATTCACAGAATTTTCAAGTATGTTTATCTATCGTCGCAGTAATTCTCCGAATAAATCTCCTTGGTTAGACTTGTTAAATTCCCTCAAAATTGGCTTTATTTATGGGCTTTATTTAGAAGCATTAAAACTTGGCTCATAAAACTTAAATGCAGTTTATATTAGTTCCCCCATATATCCCACAAAACCTAGTTAATAAGATTGATAATAATGATATTATCGTTAATCTTATTAGTCAACAATAATGGTTAGAATAACGGAGAGAGAGGGATTTGAACCCTCGAAGATGTTGCCACCTTAACAATTTTCGAGACTGCCGCATTCAACCACTCTGCCACCTCTCCTGATTTGCTTTCTATTATAGTTATTTATGGGCTATTTAAGCAAGATCAATGTGAATGACTGGCAAAAGACTTTAAACGTAGCAAATTAAAAGTTTGCCCTAAATTCAGAGGTAACACAGAAACTCCTTCTAAGCGAGACTGAATCCAACCATCTCCCCAACACCATTCTTGATAACCGTCAATACCACCACTTAAAATTAAGCGCAAACAATTCTGATCAATAAAATCTACTTTATTTTTGATTTCTATTAAACCCAGATAAAAACTAAAAGTATCATTTTGAGACAATTTTTCAGAAGTATTTTGAGCAAATTTTAAAGGAAAAAACCATTGTTTTAATTGATTAATGTCTAATAAACAATCACGGAAAACAGTATCTTTTACCTTGACTTCGATTCTTAATTCACTTTTTTGAAATTTACCCAACATAAACTATTCTTTCCCATTTCAAAGTAATTGAACTTCGATCATATCTTAGCTAAATTTCTGCATTAGAAAGAAATTCCTTTCAAATATTGCTCAAATTGCCACGATCGATGAAAATTTGATAATCTAAGCAAATAAACTTAATAGTAGAAAAAATAAAGTGAGTATTGTAATTGGTCGTGGAAAAGAAGCGCGTAGAGCCTACGGTATAGATGAAATCGCCTTAGTACCTGGTAATCGTACATTAGATCCTATTTTAGCTGATACTAGGGTTACTCTGGGGAATATTGAAAGAGAAATTCCGATTATTGCTAGTGCCATGGATGGTGTTGTCGATGTAAATATGGCAGTCTTATTATCAGAATTAGGTTCTTTAGGAGTATTAAACCTTGAAGGAATCCAAACCCGTTACGAAGATCCTAACCCTATATTAGACCGTATTGCCTCCGTTGGAAAATCAGAATTTGTCGGTTTAATGCAAGAATTATACAGTGTACCTGTTAAAGCTGAATTAATTACCAAAAGAATCACCCAAATTAAGGAAAAAGGAGGCATTGCTGCCGTCAGTTTAACTCCTGCGGGTGCAAGTCAATTTGGGAAAGTAGTAGGGGAAGCAGGTGCTGATTTAGTCTTTATTCAAGCTACAGTAGTATCTACTGCCCATTTATCCCCCCAAGTGGTAACACCCCTTGATTTAGCTACTTTTTGTGAAGAAATGCCCATGCCTGTTTTTCTAGGTAACTGTGTTACTTATGACGTAACTTTACAGTTACTAAAAGCTGGGGCAGCTGGAATCTTAGTTGGTATCGGCCCTGGGGCAGCTTGTACTTCTAGGGGGGTTTTAGGAGTAGGTGTGCCTCAAGCTACTGCGGTGGCTGATTGTGCTGCGGCTAGGGATGATTTTCACAAAGAAACGGGTAAATATGTGCCAATTATTGCCGATGGTGGAATTATTACAGGTGGTGATATTTGTAAATGTATTGCTTGTGGTGCAGATGCTGTCATGATTGGTTCACCCATTGCTCGTAGTGCCGAAGCTCCGGGTAGGGGTTATCATTGGGGTATGGCTACTCCAAGCCCTGTTTTACCTCGTGGTACTAGAATTAATGTTGGTACTACCGGTACGATTGCTGAAATTTTGCGAGGACCTGCTAAACTAGATGATGGCACACATAACTTATTAGGTGCATTAAAAACCAGTATGGGTACATTAGGGGCAAAAAATATCAAAGAAATGCAGGAAGTGGAAGTTGTAATCGCTCCTTCTTTATTAACGGAAGGTAAAGTTTATCAAAAAGCCCAACAATTAGGCATGGGCAAATAGATAATACCTCAGTTCGACATAAAGAAAATGATCAAAACTAGACAGGTGGACAAGTGGACAGGGAGAAAAATTCTCAATATTTGATGTACTTTGAGAGAATTTTATTCATTCACCAGAAATACAATCTTCCTGTCTGCCTGTCTGCGTGTCTTCCAAGTCAGCCCTCATCTATTTTTATATCGAACTCAGGTAGATAATGGGTGATAGGGTGAATAGGAGATACGGTGAATACAGGATAGGTGATGGTGTTAAAGAAAGAAAAGTTTTATAAGTAATTATCTCACTTTGAAATTTATGTTTGATCCTGTTGGCCAATGAATTTTTGATAACGTAATTAGCCCTCTTTTGTCAGTTTCCGATTTTAACTATTATTAAATATTTTCAAACAGCTTGATAACTAAAGATTAAAGCATACTACAGAGTCAAATTTACTAATTTAAAGTTTCGATTTATTTCATATTATTAAATATGACCTCGATCGATTGATCTACAACAGTTGCAGAATCTATAAATTGCAAGTGTTTGCGGAGTTTGACAAAAGAGGGTTAGTGGGATACCGCCTTTTTTTACCACAGAATAAGCGTTTCAGCCATTAGCCAACAACTTCATTTATTTCCAAGCTAATCGTTGACGTTATCTTTAGATAACTAAATTCCTAATTCCTAATTTCTAATTCCTAATCCCCCATCCCTAACTACTACTTATTCTCAATAAGGGCAATTTAGTTGCAAATAAGGTCTAAAGAAAAGTATCATAGATAAACAAATGATTTGTCTTCCCCCCAAATTGCTTATGTCTTTAGATACCACCGCATCCATTAAAAAAAAGCTAAACTCCAGAGGTTGGCGGATGACTCCCCAAAGAGAAAAGATCCTTGAAGTATTTAATAATCTTCCTCAAGGAAATCATCTCAGTGCGGAAGAGTTACATAAATTACTAGAAGAAGACGGCGAAAATATTAGTTTATCTACTATTTACCGTAGTGTTAAATTAATGACAAAAATGAGGGTTTTGCGTGAGTTAGAATTGGCTGAAGGTCATAAACATTATGAGTTAAATCATCCTTATCCTCACCATCACCATCATATTGTTTGTGTTCAGTGTAATAAAACTATTGAGTTTCAAGACGACTCCATTCTCAAACATAGTCTCAAACAATGCCAAAAAGAGGAGTTCCAATTAATTGATTGTCAGTTAACGGTAACAACTATTTGTCAGGAAGCTATTGAAATGGGATGGCCTTCTACTTTACCGAACGATTGGTGTTGTAGTCGGGCGATCGCAGATGGTCAACATAAAACTAGAAATTAATTTAATCATACCATTAAACTATCTTGAAAACGTCAAAAAAAGGACGAAATGTTAAATTTCTCCTTGAAAAAGCCGAAAACAAATTAACGGGTGATGAATTTTTGACCAATAAAAAATAAAAGTGAAAATCCCCGTTATAATCTCTGATTTAACACTGAGAGTGTCAATGAGAATAATCAGCGATCACCGTAATATAGATCAAGTGGAGTAGTAAGAGAGTGCCCCAAATCAGACTAAATTGTGTAGCCCAAAACCATTCAGGATGATTAAAATTATGAAAAAACCAAACTCCAGAATTACAAGCTAAAAATAAGGCAACATGAACGGCAAAAGTCATGCGATCATCTAATTTTCGATATTCTGGATCATTTTGACGATCAGGTTCTCTAGGCCAACGTGGGGGCATAATAAATGTGTTTGAGTTTAACTATGACTAAATTTTAACATTAAATGCACATTAGAGATGGCCAAGATGCCCGTTTTACCTATTTTTCTTTTATTATTGTTTCAACGAACCTGATATTAGAACTGCTATCTTAACTAAGAACTAAGAACTTTAAATGCAACTCCTTCTAAAATAAAATTAGAGTAATTTGTTAATATATTATTTTTTTCAGTTTCTCCTACAAATAAATAAGTACCGGGTAAATTAATATTTTGAAAGCGATAGATAGAATCTCCTTGATTACTCTGGGCAGGATAGACATAAAAAGCTAAACCTTCGTCTCGAAAATTAGTGAAATTTTGACGAATATTATTAGCTTCTGTTTCTCCGGCATATAAATAAGTACCCGGAATATTGTTATTATGAAAACGATAAATTGTGATTAAATTATCATGGGTAGATATACCTACAAAAAAAGCTAATCCTTCTAATTTAAAATTGAAAAAGTTACTTTCAATATTAGTTTTTTCTTTCTCTGCTGTATATAAATAAGTACCTAATTGATTTTGATTTTGAAAACGATAAATAGGTTCATTTAATAAAGAGTCTGTTTCGTTTATAGTAACATTATCAGAAGAATTATTTACTGGGATAGTAACATTATCAGTGGGATTATCAGAAGAAGAATTATTATTGCTAACAGCATAAGAAGGATCGTCTGTGGCTATATCTAATTTGATATTTTGGTCGTTAATAGTAATAAGTTTACTAATAATATCATCTTGAGGATCTTGATCTAAATTACCAATAAAACTAACATTATAAGTACCCGAAGACAGTTTTAAAGAATATCCTCCTGTTGACCAATTTTGAGTTTGATATTTCTGTTTAGAATCAACATTCTCAGCGATAATATTAATATTTCCAATCCCTTCGCCGATAGTATAAAAATCATCATTTATCACAGAATCATTATAAATTACTCCCGTTAAAAAAGCACCATTATTGCCTGAATAAGCAAAATGTTGAGTGGTCATTACCGCATTATAATTGATGCTGTTAGAGGTAAAAATTCCTTCAAGAGATGCTATACCAATTTCTTGAAAATCATCTTTAAGAATGGCTACTCGATGGCCTCTATTGGGATAATTAAGATCAATGAATAAGTTATCATAGTTATCGATAGTAAATTGTATAAAGTCTAAATTTCTTGTTGTGCCTTTCCAAGCAATATTTTCACCACTAGCCCAAGGTGTAATAAATTCATATCCTGCGGTTTCCATTCGTTGCTTAGAAGTAGAATTATTAATCCCAGTGTGACTAAAAATATCATTATCAAGCATCCATTGGCTATGATTTTCTGCACTTTGATTGAGGTAAAGGTTAAATGTTAGAGGTTGTTTTGCTATATTAGTAATAGCATTTTGTAACGTTACACCTTCATTTAATAATCCATTAATTAAACGATCAGCTTCTGCTTGGGGATTTTCTCTTGCCCTGTTAATTAATTCTAACATTAATTGATCGATCGCCGTTGGTTCTCTTTGTAGCATCTTTCGTCATTAATTGAGGTTAGCTATTTTTATTCTATCCTAACCAATATTCTTGTTCAAAAAAAATTATTGATTTTTGTGTAGAAATCCATTATAATAGTTAACTATGTGTAAAAAAAACACTGTTTAAGGGGTTATAGCTCAGTTGGTAGAGCACTGCAATGGCATTGCAGGGGTCACCGGTTCGAGTCCGGTTAGCTCCATCTTAATTGCTAATATTAAAAGACTTCGACGAATTTATTTTTAATTGGTTTGTAGGGGTTGAATATTGTTCAACTCCTAGGGCTTCAGCCCGTTTTCCCTTAATTATGGTCGATGTGTAAAGTAATTATATTTCTAAAAATACTCCCAAGTTACGAAATTTTTGATACCTTAATTCTTTTCTTTCTTTTGAACTTAGGTTGGATAGGTATTCTAAATTTTCTAATATCCCTTTTTTTAAGATCCCAGCAGTGGCTAAAGGATCTGAATGCGCACATCCGGGAGGTTCTGGTAATATTTGATCTATAATACCTAATTCTTTTAAATCTTTGGCTGTAATTTTTAACGCTATGGCTGCTTGATCTGATTTTTTAGCATCTTTCCATAATATAGCGGCACAGGCTTCAGGACTAGCTACGGTATAAACAGAATGTTCAAACATCATTAATTTCTCAGCTACTCCAATACCTAAGGCCCCTCCTGAACCGCCTTCACCGATTACTGTGGTTATAATTGGCACGTCTAAACTAAACATTTCCCTTAAATTATAGGCGATGGCTTCTCCTTGTCCTAATTTTTCTGCTTCAACACCAGCATAAGCTCCAGGTGTGTCAATAAAGGTGATAATGGGCATAGAAAATCTGTTAGCGTGTTCCATTAAACGCATAGCTTTACGATAACCGCCGGGGGATGCCATGCCAAAATTACGCGCTACGTTATCTTTCGTGTCTCTTCCTTTTTGATGCCCGATAATTACTACTGCCCTGCCGTCTAATCTGGCTATACCACCAATTAAGGCCGGATCATCATAGCCTCTGCGATCGCCATGTAATTCGAACCATTCTTCGGTCATCCCTTGAATATAATCGAGGGTGGAAGGGCGACGGGGATGACGAGCAATTTGTAGTTTTTGAGAAGGAGTAAGAGTACTAAAAATTTCTTTCCGTAGTTGTTCAGCTCTGGCTTCTAATTCTTGTAACTGTTCTGATACATCTACTTGATTTGCTTCCGCTAATTCTTTAATTTGATTGATTCTAGCTTGTAGTTCTACTAAGGGTTTTTCAAATTCTAGTAAAAAGGTACGTTTTTGTTCTGTTTTTGCCATATATTTTGTTTGTGTATAAACGGTTTTTGATATTCTTTTACATAAAAGTCGTCTCCAATCATTATCTTTCAGGGGGGTAGCTCTGTACGGGTTGAATATTATTCAATCCCTACGAGGAGTTGAAAAATCTTTTTTGGAGAAGTCTAATCATTAATTATTAATTGTTATGGTAACCAGTTTTCATCAAGGATTTGTTCAAGAGATGCCATAGGTTTTTCGGGAAAAGTATCAAGGAGTAATCCAGCTCGTTGAGAAGCTATTTGTCGTCCGTCTTGATAACATTCCTCAAAAACATCTTTAAGATAAGGTTGAAGGCTTGGACTATCTTTTAAAATACGTTTGATTTGTTTACGAAAATTAATAATTTCTCCTTTCCAATGGTTTTTATTTCTATCCCTTTCTGATTCCCAATAAGCTAATTTCAGTAAATGTTCAATTAACCTCATTAGTAAACTCTCTAATTTATGTTTATCACGCCGACTCAAATCCAAAACCTCCTCAATTAAATTATCCCAATCAAGGGAATCTAAATCTCTTTTTTCTAATTTTTTGACTGTTTCCAACACCCAGAGATTATAATCTGTATCATATAAATCTTTTGTATTTTTGATTAATTCGGCTACCATTGTTCTATTCTCCGTTTTTTTGATAATCTGATGCTCACTTTTAACAATAATGCCCGGAGGGGTTTAACAGTGTTAAACTCTTGTAAGTGGAGTTATAAAAGCTCCCAAATGATGTCTATAAATAGTTAGTAATATTAAAAGATTATTTTTTTGAGTTTATTATTTGATAATCATATTTTGTGAGCATTGCCCACCCTACTAGAACTTTTATTGAATTAAGCCCAGACATAATAATATTCCACTGCAAAAATGATAATTAACCGCGATAAATTTACTATTTTTTACTTTCTCTGGTTGATCATGATACTGGTTAACGTGATTGATTAATTGATAAGAGATCGGCATACTTAGCATTACGATTAAAGTACTATAGGGCAATATTTTCATTACTGTTAAAAGAAAGCATAAACCGTAAAACAAAATTACTGATATGATTAATATTTGTGAGCCTAATTTTGTACCTAATCTCACTATCGGTGATTTTTTTCCAGCAGCTAAATCGTCTTTTACTTGATGAAAATGAGAACAAAAAAGGATAATTGAGGTTGATATACCGATAATAGTCGATGCCCATAAAGAAGACACGGAAAATACTTGAGTTTGACTATAATAAGAAGCGGCTATCGCCATAGGACCAAAAGTAACAAAACAGATTAATTCTCCTAAACCTAAATAACCAAGGCGAAAAGGTGGCCCTTGATAGCTATAACCTAATGCACAACAAGCGGTAATTAACCATAATAAAGTCCAATTTTGCAACCAATAATTGATTAACAAAATACCCCCTAAACCTAAAAGTAAACATATATTACTAATCCAAAACACAAGAGTTCGATTTCCTGTTAAATTCACTACTGAATGAGCTTTATTGACATCAATGCCCGTGTCGGAGTCAAAAACATCATTACTGAGATTAAGCCATGCAATAATCAAAATAGCTGATAATAAAAAGGTTACGAAAATCTCAAAGTGAAAAATTTTTGTTTGTGCATAGGCAAAAGCTGTACCAAAACTAATAGGAATAACGGCTACAGTGTACATTGGTGGTTTTATAGCCGCAAACCAAAGTTGACGTTTACTCGCTGATTGATTAACAATGAGGGATGTTGTTTCATCGGTTATGGTCATGATCTCTAATTCGATATGATAGTTAGGAATATCAATTAATTATTTTCTATTGTTAATTGTCCATTGTTCATCGTTAATTGTCTATATAAATATTTTAAATCTTAGCTTTATGCCTGTAATGCCTAACGACTTTCATTTTTTAGATTATGCTCACGGTTTTAAAGAGTTAATTTTTCAAGGAAAATCGACAGAAAATCAAGGACAAAATATCCAAAATATTACCTCTATTTCTCATATAATTGATCCCATTGATCCTTTAATCTTTCTTTCAATTATGAAACAACATAATCAACTTTCTTTTTATTGGGAAAATCAAAAAAAACAGGAGGCGATCGTAGCTATTGGAGCGATTAAAAGTTTACAGGTTAATGATAATCAAACAGAAAATAATCGATTTGAACAATGTCAACATTTTGTCAAAAATACCTTAAATGATATTAATTATATAGACGAATCTTTAAATATAAACTATCCTCATTTTTTTTCTTATTTCACTTTTTTAGATAAACATAATCATTATAATAAATCGTTTTCTTTGGCAACCATTTTTATTCCTTATATACAATTATTTAAAAAAAAAGATATTTATACCTTAACTATTAACACTTATAATAATTATCCTAATCTTGAAAAAATTAAAGAGCAAATAAAAAATAATTTTAGCGAAAAAATTATCTTACATCAATCTTTAAAAACAGAAAAAGAAAACCTTTTATCTTATAGTTTAGAAGAATCCCAATATCAACCTTTTATTGATAAAGTAAATCACGGATTAGAAGCAATTAAAACCAAAAAGTTAACCAAAATAGTTGTTGCTCATGCTTTAGAAGTCAAGACTAATACAAATTTTAATATTATTAAATCTCTTAAAAATTTAAGGAAAAATTATCCTGATTGTTATATTTTTGCTATTGGTAATGAACAAGAGGAAAATTTTATTGGTGCTAGTCCGGAAAGACTACTTTCTATCCAAGATAATCAACTTATTAGTGATGCGTTAGCAGGATCAGCTTCTAGGGGGAAAAATAATGATGAAGATCAAAAAATTGGGAAAAATTTACTTAATAGCGAAAAGGAAAAAAGAGAGCATCAAGTAGTTAGTAATTTTATTTTTAAACAATTATCAAACATGGGCTTAAATCCTCAAAAAGCATCTCTACAACTGTTAAAATTATCCAATATTCAACATTTATGGACACCAATTAACGCCGAAATAAATCCGAATATTACCCCCTTTGAAATCATACATAAATTACATCCAACTCCTGCCGTAGCCGGAGAACCAATTAATCTTGCTTGTAATCTAATCGAAAAATCAGAAAATTTTGATCGCAGTTTGTATGCGGCCCCCATTGGTTGGTTAGATAAACAAGGTAATTGTGAATTTATCGTGGGAATAAGATCAGCTTTAATTAAAGAAAATTCTGCTCGTTTATATGCTGGTGCTGGTATTGTCGCTGGTTCAAAACCTGAACAAGAATTAACAGAAATTAAACTGAAATTTCAAGCCCTTTTACAGGCATTAATTTAATTACAAATTAGGAATAATATATAAAGAATTTTAAAATTATTAAAGATCAATCCAAATAGGGCTATATTGAATTTCTGAGTCAGAAAAAATTGTTTCTGTGGAAAGTTTATCTTTAAATTGATTATTTTTAATAATATCTTCTTCCTCTTTTACTAACTCGTATAATGT
>NZ_VRZC01000229.1 GCF_016743215.1 Geminocystis sp. GBBB08 | reverse complement strand
GTTGTGTGCAATACATCCCACGACTAAAGCCTCCGATGCTCTATGCGAAGTTATTGTAAAAAAAAATAAAAACAAACTAAAATGTTTTAAAATACAAATTAATTAAATAAAAAATCAAATTTTATGACACACAAAGACATTATAAAACTAGCCTCCGAAGTCAAACAACATATTAAACAGATTTCTCCTGATGAAGCAGAAAAAACTATTCAGGAAAATGATGTGATTATTTTTGATGTCAGAGAAGATTACGAGTATCAAGCTGGGCATTTAGATAAGGCTAAAAACCTTAGTTGGACTGAGATAGAGGCAAAAGTAGTCGAGCGACTTATCCCTGATAAATCAACTCCTATTATTTGTTATTGTGCTGGTGGTAATCGTAGTGCTTTAGCCACTAATAGCCTAAATAAATTAGGTTATGAAAACGTGGTATCTCTTGAAGGAGGTATTACTGCATGGACAAATCAAAACAAGGAAATTACCACTGCCGAAAAAACACCCGAAGGCCAGAAGGCTAAGAGACTCGGAGATTTTAAGATAGGAAACCATCAAGGCTAGAAGACTCGGAAACTATTACTCGGAGACTAAAAGGCTAGAAGATTCGTACTCTTAAACTAGAAGACTCAAAGGCTATCAGACTCGGAGAAAATCAATAAAAATATACATGACTAACTCAATGATGATAAATCAATAATTTTTGCTCATTTTTGTCAGTCAATTAAATTCTAGTTAGGTTGAAAAAAATAAGTGATAAATAAAGTTTATTAAAGACTTTGTCATCATCACAAAAAACGATTATGAATCAAAAGTTGTTATTAATCTTGAGAATCTAATCTACAATTAAACAAATTTTTTAAGAGGTGTCATAATGTTTAGTAAGGGTTTCTTGACTGCTTCTAATCCCCTAACTATAGTTATTGTTGGCGGTGGTTTTAGTGGTTCTTTAACGGCAGTACATCTATTAAAAAATGCCTCTCAACCTTTGATTATTAAACTTATTGAACGTGGTGAAGAAATTGGTAAAGGTATCGCCTATGGCACTCAAGATAATGGTCATTTATTAAATGTTTCAGCAGGAAATATGAGTGCTTTTCCTCAAGATGCAGGGCATTTTTTGCGGTGGCTTAACTATAATCAGGATCAGTTAAAAACTATTTTACCTAGTTCGATCGACCCTAGTACCTTTATCCCTCGTAAAGTTTACGGTTTATATATTCAGTCCATTTTAGCCCAAGCCCAAGCCACTTGCCCCCATGATGTGCATTTAGAAATTGTGCAAGATGAAGTAGTAGGCATTGAAAAAGTCGAGAAAGGTGGTTTAATTTCTTTGCGTAGCGGTAGATGTTTTACTGCGGATAAGGTAGTTTTAGCTATTGGTAATTCTCCCGTCAGTCCATATAAAGGGGAATACACCGATAATGCTTGGTTAAATTCAGCCGTTGATAATCTCGATTCTAAAGCAGATGTGCTTTTAGTGGGAACTGGTTTAACGATGGTGGATATAGTTGTATCATTAAACGCCCGTAATCATCAGGGTAAAATTTACGCTTTTTCTCGGAGGGGATTATATCCTCAAAGTCACGCCAAAGCTAAACCTTATCACTCTTTCTTACCTTTGGAAAATGCCCCTAGCACTACCAGAGAGTTAGTTAAACTGATTAGAAAAGAAATTGCCCAAGCCCAAGAAGAAGGTTATAACTGGCGATCGATTATCGACTCATTACGCCCGATAACTCAACAATTATGGCAAAAATTACCAAAAACCGAGCAGAAACGCTTTCTACGTCACGTTACGCCTTACTGGGACATTCATCGACATCGCATAGCATCCAGTATCGCTGACATTATCATGAATAAGCTAAATTCAGGACATTTAACTATCAATGCCGGGAGAATTAAAGGCTATGAGTTACAAGGGGATAAGATAGCAGTAACAATTCGTCCTCGTCATCATCAGGAAGATCAGGTTATCATAGTCGATCGAGTCATCAACTGCACGGGTATTCCTAGCGATTATCGTCAATCTCCGCATCCCCTAATTAAAGATTTACAAGCTCAAGGGTTAATTAGGACAAATAGTTTAGGTTTAGGCATCGATAGCACCTTTGATGGTCGTCTTATCACCGCTAATGGCAATATTTCTCCTTTATTTTATACCATCGGCACACCTCGCAAGGGAGATTTATGGGAAACCATCGCCGTACCAGAATTGGAGCCACAAGGCCAATTCTTAGGCGAAAGGATTTTAGTCGGTCTTCCCATAAAATGTCGTCCTTTAACTCTTAATGCAACACCTGTTATATTCAAACCTTCGGGCAATGAAGTAAATTCCCTGCTATTCCGTCAGTTTTTCGATCCCGAAACCAGTAGCTATACTTATCTTCTCGCCGACAGTCAAACCAAAGAAGCAGTTTTAGTTGACTCAGTTTTAGAACAAGTCGATCGAGATTTAGAAGTATTGGAAGAATTGGGATTAAAATTAATTTACTGCTTAGAAACCCACCTTCATGCTGATCATATTACTGGAGCAGGAAAATTACGACAACTTACGGGCTGTAAAGTGATTGTACCCTATAACCCCTCTGTTACTAAAGCGGATCGCTCTTTGAGTGGTGGAGAAGTGCTAAAAGTAGGAAATGTCTTGATCGAAACTATTACTACACCGGGTCACACCGCTAGTCATATCACCTATTTAGTCAACAAAACTCACCTTTTGACGGGGGATGCTTTATTCATTCGGGGTTGTGGACGTACTGACTTTCAAGGAGGAGACGCTGGTACATTATACGATGTGGTTACAGAAAAATTATTTACCCTGCCCGATGAAACTTTAGTCTATCCTGCCCATGATTATAAGGGGCGTACGGTTTCAACCATTGGGGAAGAAAAACGCCTCAATCCTCGTTTTGCTGATCGTACAAGGGAACAATTTATTACTATTATGAGTAACCTCAATTTAAGCTATCCGAAAAAGATGGATTCTGCTGTACCTGCTAACGAATACTGTGGCGATTTCATCTCTCAAGATAGTATCACTAATAATATTAATTTGGCTCAACAAGATAAAGAAAAAATTGAGGAAACGGTGGATAAAAATACAGAAATTTATAATGACTATTTTGCTATGTATATTTAAACTTTGATCGTATTTTCCTTAGGTAAACTTATTTAACTTATATTGGAAAAAATGGTAACTTTAACAGAGATTGAAACAGCAATTAAACAATTAAGCAAAGATCAAGTTTTACAACTAGCACAATAGACATTGACCATAATTAAAAATGCGATCAATTCTAATAAACTATTTATGAATTTAGGCTATGTTTTTAATGATTACTGAGTTAAAATCAGAATTTTTGGAGAAGTCTAATGGCTAGATGCATAGACCCGAGTGCAAAATAAAAACTGAGATGAAATTTGGATTGTTTAAGATCAATTTTATAGCAATAAATAACTATCATAAACTATTGGTTAACAGTTAAAAGCTCTCAAATTCTCCCTAACGGTAAAGATGCGATCGCCTCTGTATCGACTCTCATCGCCACAGGATTATTACAGCTAGACGCTACAGAAGTGAGTAATTTAACATCTGAAGAGATAGAAGTCTTATTCTCGGCGATTCCCGTTGATTTTAAACTAGAAAAGATATTTAACTCAGAAAATTAAAAATTGGAGAAATGAATTAATTCCGCCTTTAAATAAAAATACTCCCGTTCAAGAAACTAATTTTTATAATTGATAAAATTCTTGATATTATTTTGTCTAAGTATTGATTTATTATTATATAAAACTGCTAGAGATGGCAGTTTGAATCGTACCCATGACAAGGGGTTTATTGGAGAGGAGCGCAATGAGTGAGTGAGGTGAAAGTCTCACGTTCCGTTCTGAAGACGAGTCAAGTTCGTGAGGACTTAGCTTAGTTTAACCCATCGCATCGACGGCATGGGAGTGTCAATTCTATAGCAATCAAAACTAAGAAATGACAACAAAATTACCAAGAGCTAAAGTTCCTGTTAAACCAGATGTCGTCAATTCAATAATAGCGTCATTACCAGATTGGAACCCCGCAATATGATCATTAATGGCGATAAAAGTGCGACTTCCAAAAGTAAATTGAGCAACATACTCATTATTGATCAAATTAGTTGTGGTTAATTTGGCGGCGATGGCCGTTGGAGTTAGAGCAGTTACATTTCCTCCTTGGGTAAACACCGTTGGAGTAGTGGTAACAAAGAACTTGTCTTCATTAGCGTTGAAATCCTTAATTATGTCATAGTTAGCCAAGAGGGAGTCTGTTAAGGTTTGATAACCAAAGCCATCGCTACCAATACCACCTGTTAAAATATCTTTACCGACACCACCGATAAGAGTATCATTCCCCGTACCACCATTGACGTTGTCATTACCGTCACCACCAATGAGGACATTATCACTGCCATTACCGTTAATAGTGTTATTGCTCTCGTTCCCCGTACCATTAATGGCTGTTCCTTGTAAGGTTAGATTTTCGACATTAGCGATTAGGCTGTAATCAATAGTACTATTAACGGTGTCGGTTCCTTCTCCCTGTAGTTCGATGATTTGATCGTTGCCACTATCAACGTAGTAAATATCGTTGCCCAGCCCCCCCATTAAGCTATCATTACCAGCACCACCATTAAGGATATCGTTACCGTCACCACCAAAGAAGGTATCATTACCCGTACCACCATTGAGGATGTCGTTACCGTCACCACCGATGAGGACATTATCACTGCCATTACCGTTAATGGTGTTATTGCTCTCGTTCCCTGTCCCATTAATGGCTGTTCCTTGTAAG
>NZ_VRZC01000228.1 GCF_016743215.1 Geminocystis sp. GBBB08 | reverse complement strand
ATTTATTTTTAAAATTTTAAAAGGTATCCCTTCCTACCAAAAGTTGGGATTAATTGCTAAAATTCTCGGGAGTTCATTTTCACCCAAAAAAAGATAAGTGCCCGGTACGTCCGTATTTTGGAAACGATAAATATCTTGCCCTTGATTCGATCCAACTCCGAAGGCATAAAAAGCTAATCCCTCCTCTTTAAAGTTAGGGTAATTTTGTAATACGCTTTGTCGTTCCTGCTCACCGACATAGAGATAAGTTCCAATGACATTCATATTTTGGAAACGATACAGAGAAATTAATTGATCCGTAGGGGTTTCTGAGCCATTGAAAGCAAAACCTTCTTCTTGGAAATTAGGGAAATTTTGGCGAATATTTTCAGCTTCTTGTTCTCCAGCATAAAGATAAGTAGTGGGAATATCTTGATTTTGGAAACGGTACAAAGGAGTATTAAATAAAACTGCCACAGAAGAGGCTTCAACCACCGTGGATTGAGGTATATTATCCTCCTGTAATTGGATTAATTGTTGATTTCCTTGAGTATCTTTAGCAAAAATCACCCCTTGCCCTCGCACACCTTTAATATCGGCAAATGTCCCGTCTAAATCATTGAGATTAGCATTGGGAGTAAATTCCGAACTTAATTTAATAGTATCTGGTAAAACAGAAGTAGTGCCAACCTCCATAGAAGTATCATGATTATGCTCACTTTCACTGGTGGAGGCGGCTACCGTGGAACTACTATGACTACCGTGCCCACTGATTAGAGTATGAATTTTAACCCTTTGTTGTACTTGGGGTAAGTCACCTACGGCGAGGGTAGTGATATTGGCTGCACTGGTTTGAGATGGCGAACCGTTAGGGGTTTGAGGAGTTTGTAAGGCATAACCCGAAGTAATTTTCACTTCTCCACTAAAATCACCATAGGGTTGAAAGTCAGAATGAAGAAAAGCTGTCTCATGGGCAACATCTTTGGCGGTGAGATCACTAATTCCTGATCGAATTAAACCCTCTAAGATTTTACCATCGTAGGCTTCTACTAATCCTCGTCCTCCTTCTCCTTGGGACACTAAAATATCATAGAAGTTATCACCATTAACATCACCCACAGCAACGTTGATATTGCCCTTAAAATTTTCGTGATGGAAGGGGGCAATACTCGCCATAAATTGATAATTTTTACCACTATAAACTTCGATTAAAGGTGTAACACCACCACCAATAACTGTCACGATGTCCGCAAAACCATCACCGTCAATATCACCTGTGGCGATCGCCGTTTGTTGTTGTAAAGTAGGGGCAGTGTTAACAAAAGGAGTAATTTGAGCTAATAATAAACTAGAATCGTTCCCTTGTAATAAAGTATTACCCTGCTCTAATTTGTCGAAAGTGGATTTACCGTCAAAAACTTTAATGGTGAATCTTTGATCTAAACTGGTTAATTGTTTCTGAATTGTAACTATATCAGTGACGTTATCGGTAACATTTGTATTACCTAATCCTAAGTTATTTTTATAGTTAACATCGGCGATGGCCACTTCCACGCCATTACTAGCATCGTAGGCATTGAGAATTAAATTTTGATTTGTATTACTGGCTTTCAATAAAGTAACGGTACTACCAACTTCATTACTTAAACCAAGCCAAGTTTTCTCAGTATTTAAGATAACCTTAACTACCGCCATCATACCTGCGTCTTCATGAAAAAGGATATGACAGTGATTGACATAAGCACCGGGATAATCAGCAAACTCCATTAAGATTTTTACTTCGGAAGGAGTGCCGTTAAGTTGAGGAGTACCATAAGGATTTTCTGGAGTTACAGAGCCGGGGGCATAACTAGGGGGAAGAGCAATAGTATCACTTAAAACCCTTGCTAAATAGTTATTTTGAATTTGTTCTACGGGAATACCATTGATTTCTAAAACTACGAAATCGTTTTGATGAATATGAAAAGGATGCCATTCTAATAGAGGAGCATTAATCCCTAATTCTTTGAATTTTTCATCGTCAAGACCAGAGGTATTCTGTACGTTCCAAATTTCAGTACTACCTAACATGGGCATAGTTAAAGGAGGCATACCACCACCCTGAGTGGCAAAATACTCTCCATTAATACGATAAGTTCCCTCAAATGTAGTCACATCTGTATCAGTAGGAAAACGATTTTCAGAAAGAGCACCACCGACATTAGCAGACCAGACAAAAGTACGTTCTTGAGTGACACCATTATTTAAAGCATTATCGACTAAAGCATTAATTTCATCGCTTTGCTTAATTAAAACGTCATAGGCTTCGGGAAAAGCACCGGTAGGAATACTATTTCCTGTCACTTCAATAGTTGCTAAAACTTGAGATCCCCAAATTAAATGTCCATCGCTAAAACCTTTATTTTGAGTGATGGCTGGTGCATTTTCTCCAAGGACTTCTTCGGTAGCATTTGCCAAAAAATAATATTTACCCGGTTCTTCAAACCAATTTTGTAGGGAAATACGAGATCCAGGATTAAGTACTGGGCTAACGGTTAATTCCCTTCTAATTCCTTCAACAACTCCAGCCGCATCACCATCAATAGCCGTTAAAAGCATATCTTGAGGAGTTAAGCTACCATCGGTTTCTTCTTTCAATAACTGAATTACATAAAAAGAGTTAACCGTGAAATTGCCAAAAGAAAATAAATTCCAAGCTCCTGTAGTGGTGTCAATGGTAGGGTTATATTGACCATTAACAGTATGAATGACGTTTTCAGTTGGTTCAGCTAACGCACCTTGACCATAAGAGTTCAACAGATTAGGGGGGGGGCTTCCGAGGGGGAGTAAGGGATTATAAAGTTCAGGTTTACCGTTGTAACCAAGGAAGGGGGATTCAGATAAAGAATAAACATTTTTCTGATTTTCTACTTTTACATCTAAAGGTGTACCTGCAGGAAGAAGAATATTAGGATCTGAAGATTGATTTAAAGGATCATTAGGGCTACCCCCACGATACTGCTGTTGAATCCCGAAACTTTGAATCGCCATGAAAAAGGAGGGACTGGTTACAGGATCAAATTTCTCTAAATCGGGTAAATCATAGGGAGGGTTTATTAATAAATAACCTCCTAATCCTGATGCTACATGGACATTAGTCTCACCGTGTAAGTGTGGATGATACCAGTCAGGCCCAATAAAGTGGTCTTCAGGGATTTTTATTTCTGTTTCCCAAGTACCACCAGAAGGAACTGATATTAAAACATTATCACCATTACCTACAGGAGAAACGTGTAAACCATGAGTATGTAAGTTTATAACTTGATCTAAATTATTGTTAAGAGTAATTTTGATCGTGTCCCCGGGTTCAGTGATGAGCATCGGTCCAGGAATCTTACCATTATACGCCCTTAAAATATCGTAAGGTGTCGCTTTATCTAACCAATCAATAAAATGATCTCCCTGTTCAAGAATACCAAAACCATCAATAACTAATTGTTGTAGTTCATCTACGTTGAGGGTTAATTCTAAAACTTCACGAGGTCCCCAACTAGAGTAGTATTCACCGTTAGCCCCTTCATAGACAAAATCACCGTTTTTATAGTTTTGGTTATCCTGTTGCCATAATAAAAAAGGATCTTTATAAGCTACTTTTTGATCAGGATGAGGTAAAACTTTTAAATAACCATCGGCATCAAAGCCTTGACTCCAAGAATCAAAGTTATCTTGTCCGATTATATAAGCACTTTTGAGATTACCAATATCACTCAGATTAATGTTTCCTTCTATGGTGATCTTACCAGTATAAGGGAGACCACTAATACCGTTTTCAATATATTCCAGAACACCCGTTGCTCCCTGAAATATCCCTTCACCACCAGTAATATCAATAGTACCCACATTGGTGATATGTATTACTCCATCTGGGTCAGTGGTTTGTGTTATATTCGCCGTTTCTTGACCAAACAATTTATTTGGACCACTTCCTTGTAAGGCTATATAACCAAGTGGTAGTTCTGGATAATTTTGTTTAAGGAAAGGAAAAGCATCGGGATTAGTATTACCCTGAGAAGAATCATAGACTAAATTCCCATTTCCATCATCTTTAAAAACATCGTACAAGTAAACCGATCCTATTAGGTCAGTCAGTCCATAAGGTGCATTGGGAGTATTACTTGGAGTACCTTGAGCGAGATTAGGATTGATCAGAATATTTAGATATTGTTGAGGTCCAGCATTTTCAATACCATCGTTAGGAATATCATAAACGGTAATGATTCCATTTAATTCCTGGGGGATTCCATCAAAAAAAACTTTCTGATTATAAACCAAGTCCTGATTCAACCCATTGACCAAATTATAAGTCGTTGGATTAAATGTAAGTGTACGGGTAGATGAGGCATTAGTCATAATTGATATTTTCCTTGAATAATTTTATTATTAATTGATCGATCTGTCCAGAAAATAGGGCGCAGGTAGCGGGGAATAAAGGTTTAAAATTAACGATTTATACATAAGAATTTATTTTATTTTTAATTTTGGCAAATGTTTATAGACACAATATATCCCATTTCGCTTACTTAGAGAAATTATCTCGCAATGATGCAAAGCCATAGTTTTATGCACTTTCTTATGCTGCAACTTCAAAAGCTACTCCTTCTTCGACAAAATTAGAATAATTAGCTAAGATGCTTTGACGTTCAGCCGAGCCTACATAGATGTAAGTACTGGGTAATTTAGTATTTTGAAAACGGTAAATATCTTGTCCTTTATTAGCCTCAGCACCATAGGCATAAAAAGCCAAGCCTTCTTCCACAAAATTAGTATAATTCTGTTTAATACTTTGACGCTCTTGTTCGCCAACATAGATATAAGTA
>NZ_VRZC01000227.1 GCF_016743215.1 Geminocystis sp. GBBB08 | reverse complement strand
TTATAGAACTTATTTGATATTTACGCCTGTAACCGAAATAACAAAAGGTTTTGACGAGATTAAAGCATTTCTCCTGAAATCATTACTATATAATCATTCTAAAAAAGATACCAAATGGTTTCTATAAGTTAATTGTTCATTATTTATCATCCTATGTCACAATTAAAACGTTATCAATAATTTAGACAATAACTTAGGATGGACAGTTTAAAATTATATGAATACGCTTGGTTAATACCAGCACTACCACTACTCTCTTCAATGATAGTGGGTATCGGTTTAATTTCTTTTAATCAAGCTACTAACAAGCTACGAAAAGTTAATTCTGTCTTCATTATCTCTATTTTAGGCGTTTGTTTAACTATGGCGATCGCCTTATTTTGGAGTCAATGGCAAGGACATGAGCCTTACACAAAAATGATAGAATGGGCTTCTGCTGGAGATTTTAGCCTAAGTATGGGCTATACCATTGATCATCTTAGCTCTTTGATGTTAGTTATTGTTACCACCGTAGCTTTATTGGTAATGATTTATACTGACGGTTATATGGCCCATGATGCTGGTTATGTCCGTTTCTATGCCTATCTGAGTATTTTTAGTGCTTCTATGCTAGGTTTAGTCATTAGTCCTAACCTTGTGCAAGTATATATATTCTGGGAATTAGTCGGGGTATGTTCATACTTACTCATCGGTTTCTGGTACGATCGCAAACCGGCAGCCGATGCCTGTCAAAAAGCCTTTGTTACTAATAGGGTAGGCGACTTTGGTTTATTACTCGGTATGCTTGGCTTATATTGGGCAACAGGTACATTTGATTTTATTCCCATGGGAGATCGCCTTCATGAATTAGTGTTCTCAGGGCAAGTTGCCGGGTGGTTAGCAGCATTATTCGCCATTTTAGTCTTTTTAGGCCCTGTGGCAAAATCAGCCCAGTTTCCGCTCCATGTATGGCTACCTGACGCAATGGAAGGACCTACCCCTATCTCAGCTTTAATTCATGCGGCGACAATGGTAGCGGCTGGGGTATTTTTAATTGCTCGGATGTATCCTGTATTTGAGCCAATTCCAGAAGTAATGACAGTGATTTCATGGACAGGTTGTTTTACCGCCTTCCTAGGTGCTACCATCGCCGTTACCCAAAATGACATCAAAAAAGGGTTAGCTTATTCCACCATTTCTCAACTAGGTTATATGGTGATGGCTATGGGTATTGGTGCCTATAGTGCAGGACTATTTCACCTGATGACTCATGCTTATTTCAAAGCTATGTTATTCTTATGTTCAGGTTCAGTTATTCACGGCATGGAAGAAGTGGTAGGGCATGAACCAGTTTTAGCCCAAGATATGCGATTAATGGGGAATTTACGCAAATATATGCCCATTACTTCTACTTGCTTCCTCATTGGCACTTTAGCTATCTGTGGCATTCCTCCTTTCGCCGGATTTTGGTCAAAAGATGAGATTCTTGGTTTAGCCTTTGAAGCAAATCCGATTTTATGGTTAGTGGGTTGGTTAACAGCAGGTTTAACCGCATTTTATATGTTTAGAATGTATTTCATGACTTTTGAAGGAAGTTTTAGGGGTAAAGATCATAAAATTCAAGAACAATTATTACAAACCGCAGGTATTACTGTTAGTGGTCATGGACATCACGGAGAAAAACCCCATGAATCACCCTTAACCATGACATTTCCTTTGATGGCATTAGCTGTGCCTTCTGTGTTAATCGGTTTATTAGGGATGCCTTGGAATAATCGCTTTGAGGAGTTTATTGCTTCCCCTAATGAAGAAGTGTTAGAAGTGGCTCACCATTTCGACTTAAACGAGTTTCTGATTATGGGGGGTAATTCTGTTGGTATTGCTTTAATTGGTATCACCATTGCCTCTTTATGTTACCTTCAAGGTAAAATCGATTATAGGGCCATCGCCGAAAAAATCCAACCTTTATATGAACTTTCCTTAAATAAATGGTATTTCGATGATATATACGATAGAGTCTTTGTGCAAGGGTGTCGCCGTATTGCTCGTGGTATAATGGAAGTTGATTATAAAGTAGTAGATGGAGCGGTAAATTTAACCGGTTTAGCAACCATCATCAGTGCTGAAGGGTTAAAATATTTTGAAAATGGACGAGTGCAATTTTATGCACTTATAGTTTTTGCTGCTGTTTTAGGTTTTGCTATTGCATTTACGGTAATTAGTTAACTAGCTATAAGGTGTTAGGTTGTTAGGTGTAAAAAATCAACAACGGGCAACCTGATAAATAACAGTGCAAAATTAGTTTGAGATAAGCAAGGGGTAGGCAAGAGGCTTAAGCCCCTTGTTAAGTAATAGGGTGTTTATATTTGCACCGTTGGGATAATTCTCTGTTTTAAGAATTAATTAATATACTTCAACGTGCCAACGTTCTTCTTTTTTCATTTGTTTGCGCATTTCATCCCATTTTAATCCTCTTTTATCAGCTTCTGCCGTAAAGGTTTGGGAAATAGGAGGTTCCATACCTTTTAAACCACACATATAAACATGAGTGTTAGGTTTTTGGATTAACTCAAACAATTCATCGGCATATTCACTAACACGACTTTGAACATAAACTTTACCACCATCAGCAGTGTTTTGTTCACGACTAATAGCATAAGTTAAACGGAAGTTATCAGGATATTCCGCCGACATTTTCTCTAAATCATCTTTATAAAGAATATTTTGGGTATAAGGAATACCAAAGATTAACCATGCTAAACCTTTGAATTGATAATCAGGGTTTTTCTCTCTTTCTTTAAACATACGCCATAAAAACGCACGAAAAGGAGCAATACCGGTACCTGTAGCTAACATAATTATGGTAGCATTTTCATCATCAGGTAATAACATTTCTTTTCCTACTGGGCCAGTAATAGATACATCTGCACCAACCTCTAAGTTACAAAGGTAAGTAGAGCAAACACCGTAAATGGTTTCTCCGGCTTCATTTTTATACTCTAATTGACGTACACATAAAGATACAGTTTGACCATCTAAGCGATCGCCATGACGAGTAGAGGCGATAGAATAAAGACGTAACTTTTGGGGTTTACCTTTTTCATCAGTGCCAGGGGGGATAATACCAATACTTTGACCTTCTAAATAGTGCAAATCACCTTCAGAAAGATCGAAAGTTAAATGACGTACTGTTCCGCTACCGCCTTCTGCAACCAATTCGTAGTTTTCTAAACATTTACCAACAAAAGGATTATTGGGGCGATAGAGATTAACAGGTACTTTTTTATGTTCTTGAGGTTTAGATTGAGCTTGAGTCATGGCTTGAGGGTTCGTAGTAGAATTAGAACTAGAACTTAGACTTTGAGCCGGAATAACAGTATTAATACCAGTAGGAGTAATTTTAATAATTTTGCCTCCGAGACGATTAATACGATTTATTTCTTGATTCATCCTAGAGTAAGGCACAGTAATAAAAGTAGTGCCACTTTGACGGATGGGGTAGTCTAAATTATCATTGCCTTGAGAGGAAATACCTACAACTTCAAAAAGAAAATAATTTTCCTCAAGGTTAGAATTTGTTACAAAAGTTTTTACAACTTTAGTAGTTCTCATATCCTTAATATACTCCTGATTTTATAAAAGTAAAGTAAAGTTTGTCTGAAAACGCTTATTATGTCAATTTTTCACTATATAAACTTCACTGGTTTATGAACAAAATATAAGCCAATGTTAATCTTACCAAAACAAGGACTCAAAAATTTTTCTTCATAATTATTGCTAATAATAATCAATTAAGTTAATCTAAGGTTAGGTTTATTAATAATTATTTTTAATAAGCTTAAATAACATTATAATCAAAAAACAAAATGACAAAAATTGGCTTATTTTTTGGAACTCAAACAGGTAATACCGAAACTATAGCTGAAACTATCCAAGCAGAATTTGGCGGAAATAGCATAGTTGATTTACATGACGTAGCAAGAGCAGAAGTTGAAGATTTAAGAGGATATGAATACCTCATCATCGGTTGTCCTACTTGGAATGTGGGAGAGTTACAGAGTGATTGGGATGCTTTATATCAAGATTTAGAGGAAATAGATTTTACAGCCAAGAAAGTTGCTTATTTTGGGGCAGGAGATCAAATCGGCTACTCTGATAACTTTCAGGATGCTATGGGCATTTTAGAGGAAAAAATATCTTCTCTCGGTGGTAAAACCGTAGGTTATTGGAGTACAGAAAATTATGACTTTAATGAATCAAAAGCGGTGCGTAATGGTAAATTTGTCGGTTTAGCCATTGACGAAGATAATCAATCGGATTTGACTAAAAGCCGTATTAAATCTTGGGTTGCACAGGTTAAAGGTGAATTTGGTTTGTAAAGTTAACATTTTCTTTACAAAACTTAACTAAAAATTATTGCAAAATAATAGCAGTTAAGATAAATTATTTATAGACTTATTAATAATAAATAGCAATAAGTTCTAAACAAAAAAGGAAGATAATATGCAAACTTACGATAACCCCGAGGTAAAATATGATTGGTGGGCAGGAAATGCCCGATTTGCTAATCAAAGTGGCTTCTTTATTGCGGCCCATGTCGGACAAGCCGCTCTTACTGCGTTTTGGGCTGGAGCGTTTACTTTATTTGAAATTTCCCGTTTTGATACATCCTTACCAATGGGAGAACAGGGATTAATTCTTTTACCCCACTTAGCAACCTTAGGTTGGGGTGTAGGAGATGGAGGTTTAATAGTAGATACCTATCCATACTTTGTGATAGGGGCGATTCATCTTATTTCTTCTGCTTTTTTAGGTGCTGGGGCTTTATATCATGTTTTGAAAGCACCCGATGACTTAAGTAAAGCTCAAGGACAAGCTAAGATGTTCCATTTTACATGGGATGATCCTGCGAAATTAGGTTTAATTCTTGGTCATCATCTGTTATTTTTGGGGGCAGGTGCATTATTATTAGCTGGAAAAGCAATGTATTGGGGCGGTTTATATGATGCCACCACTCAGTCTGTGCG
>NZ_VRZC01000226.1 GCF_016743215.1 Geminocystis sp. GBBB08 | reverse complement strand
TTATTTAAAATTCTCCAAATTCATTAAAGAATTCTATAGCGTTTTTGATTATGGTTAGGTCTCTATAAATCTTGCTAACAAGAGGCGACCATCCCTTTGCCTCTACCTTCCTTATGAGAAAATTGCTATATATATTAATCCTATTTGATTTATGGCATTTCCCTTCAGAAAAATTTAGAATTTAAAATTTAGAATTTAAAATGAAGATTTTACCAGTACATTGTTACCCAGTGCATCGTTACCCATTACCCATTGCCCATTGCTTAAAGAATTTAGAAAATGAAATTATTAACTAATGATGATTTTCTGGAAAATATTTTTATTGGCGAAAATGCTTCCGTGATGGGAGATGTCACTATCAATGAAGGTTCAAGTATTTGGTACGGTGCAGTAGTTAGAGCCGATGTGGAAAAAATTGAGATTGGGGCTTATACTAATATTCAAGATGGTGCAGTATTACATGGAGATCCGGGTAAGATAACCATTTTAGAAGATTATGTAACTGTTGGACATCGAGCAGTAATTCATTCAGCTCATATCAAAAAAGGTTGTTTAATTGGTATTGGGGCTATTGTGTTAAATGGTGTTACTATTGGTGAAGGTTCAATTATTGGGGCAGGTTGTGTTGTAACTAAAGATGTTGAACCTCGATCGTTAATGATTGGTATTCCTGCTCGTAAAATAAGGGATATTGACGATAAAGAAGCTCAAGATTTAATTCAACACGCCCTTAAATATCATCAATTGGCGTTATACCATAATGGCAAAAGTAACGATAAAGGATTTACCACCATTGAGAATAAACATCTTTAATCATCGGAATAATGAGGGCTAAAGTTTTTTGCCATAAACATATTATTATTTACAATAACTTCGCAAAAAGGATGGTGCTTGCTGTCTTCTGTGGGATGTATTGCACACAACGGGTGCACGAATATTTAATTAAGGTTGCCGTAAAACCATGAAACAAAGAAAAAAAGACCGCAATGGACACTATAGCAATTCTGATTTGAACGCATCAAGAAACCTAGCACAATATGATGGTTTCTGTTGTCAACTAGATCTAAAGAAAACTGATTCTGTAATGGATTCAGTCGGTCTAGTTGATGCGGTACTTGGCAATCCGCCTAACTCCATGAAGCAGTTACCCTTCGGGGTAAATGTGTAGATGGGAGAATCCCCCGTCATTCATACGTGGGAGTGTCAACTAAAGCATTAACAATAGTCTGAGTGTTGACTTTTAACATTTTTATATAACTGTCAGCTTCACTGCCTTTAACACCAATAGAGTCGGAGTAGAGTTTTCCTTGTGCTACTTTGACTCCTGCTTCTTGAGCTACAGTTTCAATTAAAGTAGGATTAATAGTAGTTTCGGCAAAAATAGCTTTGACACCACTACTTTTGATAATTTCTACTAGATTTTTAATGGTTTGAGCACTGGGTTGTTCTTCTGTACTAATACCGATAAGAGTACCCGTAATTTCTAAACCATAAGCGTTACTGTAATATTGAAAAGCATCATGACTGGTGATTAATTTTCTCTGATTAGAGGGAATTGTAGCGATTTGAGTTTTTATCCATTAATCTAATTCTTCTAATTCTTGAATTAATTTAGCCGCATTTTGAGTAAATTTATCTTTATTTTGAGGATCAATTTCAATTAATTTATCTCGAATTGCTTTTACCATAATAATGCCATTTTTTGCATTCCCCCAAACATGAGGATCTGGTTTTTTTTTTCCTTCATACTCAAAATCAAGGGGTTTTATCTGTTCTCCTACGGCTAATTTATCTGCTTTAATACCCGTAGAATTAATCAATTTAATGATATTTGGTTCGAGATTATAACCGTTATATAAAATTAAATCAGCTTTTTCTAAGGCGATGGTATCTTGAGGCACTGGTTCGTAAATATGAGGGTCAGCTCCCGGTTGTAATATGCTTATGTTGTTAATTTGTGATCCGCCGATTTCTGTGGCTAAATTAGCGATAACTGTGCTAGTGGAAACTACTTGAGGTTTATGGTTAAGGCTATTGTCAGAAGGTGATAGATTTTGATTACAACTACTTAACAAAATTAGTAAACTACTAAAAAAAATATCTTTTTTGATCATCATCACAAATTTAATCGCTTTTTCATAATCTTTTCATAAATTGTGACATAATTTTCTGCGCTTATTTCCTTTGCTTACAATATAGGTCGTTCAAAGGAAAAAGAATTATTTTTAAAGTAGAATTGCAAGGTAAGGATAGCAGGAAACGATCCATCATCTTCAATAACTTAATTAATTATTATGTCAGAAGAAAGACTTAGACGAATTGAAATATTGTTAGAAACCTGTGCTAAAACTACCGTTGCTAATCAAGCTGAAATTAAAGAAGTTCGACAACAAGTTAGTGAACTTACAATACAAATAGGATCTCTTAGTGAAATGTTTGTAGAAAGTGTAGGAATTATGAGAACTATGCAATCTGATATAAAAACCATGCAATCAGATATAAAAGGATTACAAACAGAGAATAAACGAATACTAGATTATTTGTTTGGAGACAATCAAAATTAAGAAGACTGAAAATCCTCGTGTCGGCGGTTCAATTCTGCCTCCCGGCATTCTTGATTTTATCAGCGAATTGAAAATAAGAAAATCAATTAAGATATATTTTTTGTGAATTCTTTAATAAGGGGTTTAAACCCCTTGTCATATCTAACAACCGATACCGCAACACCTTTACATTACCGAAAATTTTATAGCTCTTGATGGTGATATTAGAAATTATCTTCCAAGATGCCATAAGCATCACTATCTTAAATGTTAAAAAAGTGTCGTTCTTAAATCCCAAAACGCATTTGAGATAAGGCTTTTTGAGTTTTACTATCGAGAGAATTAACTAAAAAACGCCCCTGAGATTTCTGTCGAGGGCGTAAATTACGTTTTTCTTTATTTTTAGTTGTATCAATTTCTTTTTCTAATCTTTGGGCAGACATCCATTCTGCACCGTATCCGACAACTGTATGACGCTGGGCTTGATCTGAAGTGGCAACAATTATTCTGGTTTCAGTTTCGGGATTACGGCGAGGAAAAGATGCACAAAACTTTTCAATGTAGGTGTCAGCCGTTTCTGTATAAGATGTAAAATAAATAGATAGACTTTTACCGTATTTTTCTTCGTAACTAGGAGTTTTCTGATAATGAGCATCAAAGACTATTTTTGTTTCTAATCCTTTATATCCCGTATAATTAATTAAACTTTCGATTAAACAATCTCTAGCGTGTTCTAAACCGTTGTTATCTCTAATCTTTTTGAGCCCATGCCATGTACCAATTATGTTGTAGCCATCTACCAACAAGATAGCTTGAGAAGTAGTAGAAACCATTT
Organism: Geminocystis sp. GBBB08; assembly: GCF_016743215.1. GTDB lineage: Bacteria > Cyanobacteriota > Cyanobacteriia > Cyanobacteriales > Cyanobacteriaceae > Geminocystis. Next base: position 1,639 of record NZ_VRZC01000226.1, on the reverse strand, counting down.
CTTTGCATATATATTTAACTAAGGGTTTTTTTGCGATGTCATAATGGTAGATTTTAACAAAAATTTAAGACCTTGGCTGTATCTATCGCCATATTTTTTCCAATAATTGTTGAGGATTACCTTGATTAACTACTTTCCCTTGTTTTAATAAAAAATAACCATCAGCATAATTTAATTCTTCTAAACGATGTGTTACCCATAACGCAGTTATTCCTCTTTCTTTGACTAATTTTTGTACTAAAGCGACTAATTCTATTTGAGTATCTGGATCTAATAATGCTGTAGGTTCATCTAATAATAATACCTGACAATGACGGGCGATCGCTCCAGCAATAGCAATGCGCTGTTTTTGTCCGCCACTGAGAGCATAAATAGGACGACGTTCTAATTCCAAAAGATTAACAGCAATAAGGGCTTCTTTAACTCTTGATTGTACTTGAAAAAGGTTCAGTTTTTCTTCTACTAATCCAAAGGCAATATCAGCAGCAACGGTGGGCATTACTAATTGATGATCTGGATTTTGAAATACAAATCCTAAGGGTGCATCAGTTTCTACCGTGCCACTATCGGGAGTAAGTAAACCTGCCAACAATCTCAATAAAGTTGACTTACCGCAGCCATTATTGCCTAATAGCATCCAAAATTGTCCTTTAGGTACATTAAGAGTACAAGAGTTTAAAACATTAGTTTGAGGATTCCAACCAAAATTTAAACCTTCAACGGCGATCGCAAAGTTAGAGTTGATCAATTGTAGTAATCGGTAAATAGGTAAGCAAAATTAATGGTACATTTTATTTTGAGGCATACTTAGGAGGAGGACAAAGGGTTTAAACCCCTTGCTAATTAATTCCTAATTGCTATTTATCTGCTAAGGCAGCAAAAAATCCAGGTGCTTTTCCACCGGCATTAACAGAATCTTTCTGAGAAATGATAACCCCTGTAACTTGATCACTTAAAACAGCAATTTTTTTATCGGTTTGCTTATCACAGGTTAATTCAATTACTTGAACATCACTACTTTTAATTGCTTCCAAAATACTTTTATAAACTGTTTGAGCTTCTGACTCTTCTTTTTTCTGAACAGATAAAGGAACGGGAATGTATCTAACTAACAAATCAATGGTAAACATAATTGTTTTTGTATTTTTATTACTTTAAATTACGATAAAAGAGAATAAACTTAACTAATTTTAATATTTTTAAGCATTTTTTAACAATTCAACTTGTCAAATATTGCAATTTTCCCATAAAATGTTACTATAAGCTAACGTTAAGAAAAGTAAATTTTTCTCAGAAACAAGTTTTAACTAAAAATTAAGACCAGAGAAAACTTAGGAATAACGTTTTTTTAAGTAATCATATTCATTCGGAGTTTATTATATGACCATTGCAGTAGGCAGAGTGCCAGAAAGAGGGTTATTTGATACCCTTGATGACTGGCTCAAAAGAGATAGATTTGTATTCGTTGGTTGGTCTGGTATCCTACTATTTCCTTGTGCTTATCTTGCACTTGGTGGTTGGCTAACTGGTACTACCTTCGTTACTTCTTGGTACACTCACGGTTTAGCTAGTTCTTATTTAGAAGGTGCTAACTTCTTAACCGTTGCTGTATCCTCCCCTGCTGATGTTTTTGGACATT
>NZ_VRZC01000225.1 GCF_016743215.1 Geminocystis sp. GBBB08 | reverse complement strand
CTATCATCAATTCTCGATGAGGATAGGGAAAAGGGAAGAGGGAAGAGGGAAAAGTAATCAGAATTGATTTTAAAACTCCTAAAATTGATTTTTCCCGTTTTGTTTCATTGGTATTATTGTACTGGTGGAAGATCTGAGTAATAAGTAATTCTCAAAAGCTAAAATCTAAAACCTAAAAAACAGGGTTTTTTTAAGACAAATAAATTGATTTATTGAAAAAATTAACAATTTCTTGAGCAATCATTTCAGTGCCATTTTTGAGTATGTTATTGTTACTTTGAGGGGGTAATAATTCTTGGTGTAAGAAATCCCAATTACTTTCAAAAAATTCTTGATAACTAACTATATTATGATAACTATAATCTTTTAAACCTTGTAATAAAATTTCAGCTTCAGCAAAACCTTCTCTCATAACGCTAATCAAAGGTATCTCTAAACGCATACTCTCAGAAAAAGTACTAAATCCGGGTTTAGACATGACTCTACCACATAAAGGCATCAAATCCACTGGGCGATGGGACGATGTATCAGTAATTTTCAACAAATTGGGCAAGTTAGGGGCATTATTATCAAAAGTAATAAACTGCCAATCAGGAAAATGATTTATATTTTGGTAGGGAATCGCCTCTATTCCTAAGCCTCCAAAAGTTAATAAGACAGTTTTTTCCTTATCAGTAGTAAGGTTAAATTTTTCTTGCAATTGGGATTGAGTATAACGGGGGATGCCACCAGTTAAACCCACATCTTCTTTAATAGGAAAACTAGCCATTTCTTCTGCTAAAGGTAAACGAAAAAGACGCTGACATAATTGATAACGATTACTTAACCAATCAGCAATATGATTAAATTCTCTTCCCCATTGACGATAAATAAAATCCCAACCAAAATTACTCATCATCCAACAAGGAATACCAGCTTTTTCCCCAATAGTTGCCGCCATTGCCGGAATATCTGCCAAAATTAAGCTAACTTTATTGATAATAATAAAATCTACTTCTCCGGCCACAATTTCTTTTTCCCGAAGGCAGTATTGTTTCATTTTTGTGAGAGTTGCTTCTAAATCCATCGTCAAACTATCAGATTGAATCACTCCCACATCAAAAGCACGATAACGATAAATAAAATCTCCTTCTATATAAGACTCTAATAACCATCGAGGTGCAGTAGTTACTAATACTAATAAAATGTCGGGATTTAATTTTTTTACTTGTGATGCTATAGTAGCCATTCGCACTGCGTGTCCAAATCCATGATTTGTTATAGCTAAATATAAAACAGGTAGAGACATGGGATAATTAAGAGTTAGTTTTAGCTGTTAGCTAATGATGACAAAGTTCAATCATAACTGAATCATAACAAGATTAATTATAAACTTTAATCATTATATTCGGGATTTTTTTTAGACATTCTCTTGCCCTATCCCTATAAAAAGTAAAATCAAATTAAAGCAATTTAAGATAAATTTTCATCATTATTGCCTTTTGCTATAAGTTAGACAAAAATCTATTTGTGTTTTTCATCCTTCTTCCTATAGAATTAGTTTTATTTTAGTGTTTTCCCCAGAAAAAGCAGTGAATGAGAGTTTAAATTATATTCGGCAAACTATTATTTTAATTAAATATTATAGTTTTGATCTTAGGGGTTATCGGATAAGAGAATTAATTGTAAAATGGACAAAAATCTATCCTCATCACTTGCTACCTTTAGCTATAATTGAGGCTATTTATCAAGGCAGACTAAAAGCTATTTCTGTAGAACAAATTTTGAATGTTTGGCTAAAAAAAAGAGAAATTAATCAAAGTTTTAATGAGGAATTTTCGAGATTAATTAACCCAAATATAACTTTGACGGCAGAAGAAGAACAAGATATAAAATATATCTTAACTAATTGTCATAATGCTCAAATTTTACCAACAAATATTCTTCTTAATTATCAACAAGAAAAGTTAGATAATACTGAAATATTAAATAGCCTAGAATTGAAGATGAATAACCATAATAAAAATTTTATAGATGATAAAATAAAGATGGAATCTTCTGTTAATAATTTTCAACCACTGGATGATTATTCTCAGTGTTTCCAAAAGTTAAAAACATTTATAATTAGTAATGACAAATGACAAATTATTTTTATTGTAAAAAATTGCTTATTTCATTCAAAACTTGTTGATCACTTATCATCCATTTATGAATCAAAACAGGAACTTTAATCTCTTTTCCTATCCCTAAAAGTGAACTATTTGCTGGAATAATCATAGCATCAAAAGGGGTCCAAATAATTAAACATTTAAGATTCGCTAAAATTTGTTTAACATCCTTATTTAAGTCTTCTAAAAATTGGCTATGAGGACGCATTTGTAAAATCCCTTTTAAAGGTAAAGTATAGGCTAAATTAGTACCATTATTAGGAGCAGAAATGCTGATATATTCTTCAACTTTATTGATGCCATTTAATCGTTGTAAATAATAACGAGTCACTAATCCCCCCATACTAAAACCTATTAATATTATCTTTTCTTCAGGAGTAAATTTATGATTAATATATTGTTTAACTTGTTGTGCTAAATCTCTTAAATCTGCTGTACCAAAATTAGGAATTAAGTCAATAGTATAAGTTTTATAGCCTTTTTTTTGCAAGTACAATATCATGGTTTCAAATTCTTTTCCCGTATCGGTAATACCATGAACCATTACAATAGGTTTCATAAACAATGAACAATCAAATATAAAAGTTTTTTAGGATATAAGTATAAGTATGATTATTAATCTAGCAGTTGTTGCCTCTTTCCTGTTCCCTTTTATTAAAAAATAATTCTCACAAATAGAATTGCTATATATCATAGATCTAAATCTATAGGAAATCCAGTGCAATGGCTAAAAAATCAATAGTTTTTCGAGAAATAAAAAGATTAGACAAAAAAAAATCACCCTTAAAACATCAAGAAAAAGATTTTCGGATGTCAAAAATTATGGAAAATTTTGTTAAACCTTACTTACATTTAGCCTCTAATTTTCAGGAAAAAGAAAAATTATTCACTTTAGGGATGATTGCATGGAATGCTTCTTTATATCCCCAGTCAGAAAGGGCAGATATTATTGATATATTATTCTCTCAGGAGGTTATTGGTGATGATTATAATCTACAAAAGGATTTAACTGTTATTATCATGACTTTTAACGATCGCAAGTTAACTTTTTTTGCAGATTATCAACGATTAATTATCGATTTTGACTTAACAAAAGTTGGTGAATTTTATGATTTATCAGTTACTTCCCAAAGTAAGGAATAAAAAAAGACTTAAGAAGGAAAGCAATAAGTTAGTTATTAATCAAAGTCAGTAGGTAAGCTAAATTAATACTGCATTTTACTTTTCTCAAATTTATAATCACAATGGGTAACAATGGGTTAAAACCCCTTGCTTTGCATTACCTATATACCATGAATTTTGTCTAAACACTTATAGGCATCTTGCCACATAACTCCTAACCCCTAATTATTACTGCTTCTTCTTTCTAACGCTCCTTTCGGATAAGCTATTCTTTGATGATTGAATTGTTGCCAAACATTAACAAACACTTCTGCAATAACTGGCAATTCTTCATATTTAATACCACTGTCATCGAGTTGATGTTCTCGCCAACGAGCCTTAAAAATCTTGTTAACCATTGCTATTGCTTGATCTGGAGTTGCTCCTTTAAGCGATCGCAAAGCAGCTTCACAACCATCAGCTAACATTACTATACCAGTTTCTCTTGATTGTGGAATTGGACCATCATAAGAAAAAAGAGTTTCATCGATGTCATGAATATTTTTGCCTTCTCCTTCAACTTGGATTTTAGCTTGATAATAAAAATAAGAAATTAATAATGTGCCTTGATGTTGAGGGATAAAGTCTTGAATGGCTTGGGGTAAACCAGCTTTTTTTGCCATGATAATACCTTCACTGACGTGCTTTTTTATGATTTGAGCACTCTGGTAAGGATCATTGATCATATCATGTTTATTAGGACCACCCATCTGATTTTCAATAAAACCGAGGGGATCGTGCATTTTTCCTATATCATGATATAGTGTACCTGCTCTGACTAATTCTACATTACAATGCAGTTGACGAGCGGCAGCTTCGGCTAAAGTAGCTACAAACATGGTATGTTGAAAAGTGCCGGGTGCTTCTGTGGCTAATCTTTTTAATAACGGGCGATTGGGATTAGATAATTCCGCTAGACGTATGGGAGTTATTAAATCAAAAAATCTTTCTAAATAGGGTGAAATTCCTAAAGCTAAAACACTGTAGATAAAACCTACTGTACCATGCCAGATAGCACCCGGTAAAATAGCATACCATACTGTCCCCACGGCTGCACTACCCATTAAGTTAACTATAAAATAAACACTTCCTTGGGTAATTCCGACACCGGCACCTAATAAAGCTAATTCTTCCCTTGAATGAAGACGACTAGCAATGAAAGAAGCAAGTAAACCTCCCGCAAAAGATGGTATTAAATATTGCCAACCTGTCATCTCTGTTTGAAAAAGGGTTAACCCTGTCATTATAAAGAGATTACTTACGGCTACAGTTGGTCCATAAAAACTACTCACTAAAAACCCCACGGCAGGTAAGGAATTATAACCCACATCAAATACAGATATAGCGGGGATTGAAATACTTAATAGCCACAACAGTACTTGATCTCGTCTTCTTAATTTACCTTTTACCCTATTAGCGATCGCCATAAACCCGATTAAAGAGACAGAAACTAAAGCAGTTGAGCCGAAAACACCGCTCCAGTTAATGCTTCTACGGCTTAAGGCAAAGTTATCTAATAAAACAAAATCTCGTTGGGTAATTTTTTCGCCAGCGTTAATAATCACTTCCCCTTTGTTAATAGTAACTACTACTGGTTGTATTGCTTGTGCAACTTTTTCCGCCCTGGCTTTTGTTTCCTCATCATCAATCATCAAATTTGATTCTAAATTAGTGTAAATAAAACTTATGGCTATTTCTTTTATTTTGGGAGATACTTTATTTTCAAGATGAATTTTTGTGGCGTGTAATTTTAAATTATTAGGTAATCCATACGGAATGTCCACAGCTAAAAATTATTTTACAGTTTGACTAATTTGTTTTTT
>NZ_VRZC01000224.1 GCF_016743215.1 Geminocystis sp. GBBB08 | reverse complement strand
ATTATTAACTAACCAAGGAATTTCAGGTAAAGGATTAGGTAAATCTTGACTAACTTCTTGTATCTCTAACTTTAACTCATTTAGTTTTGTCTGAGATTCTTGGTGTTGTAAAACTAATTTTTCTAATGCCCACTGTAATTGTTGTTGTTCGTTTTCTAATTTTTTAACAAGGTTTTCTTGTTGATTTCTTTGTTGCTTAATTGTCTCTAATTTTTGAGCTAATTCCTGAAAAAGATTCTCATATTTATTAATCTCCTCATCAATTATGCTTAACTCTTGCTCTAACTTAAGGGTATCTTCCTTAACTTGATTTTCTTGTGCTAATAAAGTGGTTATCTTTTCCTTTCCTTCCTCAATTTTTTTGTTTAAATCTTGATGTTGATTCGTTAAAGTGTGTAAATTTTGTTGACTCTTATTTAATGCTGATTGTTTCTCTTCTAATAGCAATTCTTCTTGACTAATAATCTGCTGTAAATTTTGCCATTCTTGATTATCATAGCTAGATTCTAAATCTTTTAATTCTTCCTGTTTTAAAGCAAGTCTATTTTCTAATAAAGGTAAATTTTGTTCAATATTATTTAACTCTTGTTTACCGTTAACTAAGTCTTGATAATTATTAGCATTATTGGCAATAATTTTTTCTTTATCTTTTTCTAAACGGTTAATTTCCTGTTGGCATTGCTCTAAAAGTAACTGTTTTTTTTGTCTTTTTTGTCTTTCTTGATTTAATTCTTCTGACCACCCCTTGACTAAGTCTCTTTTTTCTGATATTTTAAAACTAAGGTGGATAATTATGTCTTCAATTTCTCTTATACGGTCATTTAAGTCTAAAAACTCCTTATTTTCTGTGATCGATACCCTACCAAATTTTAAAGAAGAGCGTTGAGAAATACTACCTCCAGTCATAGATCCAGAAGTTTCCAGTAACTCTCCGTCTAAAGTGACGATACGCCCTTGCCCTGTTAACCTTCGTGCTGAATCCAAGTCTTCAAAAATAACAGTATTGCCGAAAACGTAGCCAAAAATTCCTTGATATTTAGGCTCAAATTTAACCAAATTTATCGCTAAATCGATAAAACCCCTCGCTTGAGAAATTTCCCTAGGAAGATTTAAACGGGGAGACTGGATTTTATTCAAGGGTAAAAAAGTTGCCCTTCCCGCCTTTTGTTGCTTAAGAATTTTTATCCCCATGGCTGCAATAGTGTCATCTTCCACGACAATAAATCCTAAACGGCTACCAGCACAGATTTCTAAGGCTAATTGATAAATATAATCCACCTCTGCTAACTGTGCCACTAAACCACATATCCCCGGCAAGTCAGAATTTAAGATAATCTTACTAGCATAAGTGCCTTGTGCCTCCTGTTGTGCCTGTTTTGTTGCCTCTAACTTATCTAACTGTCGTTGTTTTTCTCGTTGTTCTAACTGTAACCGATTTATGGTGTCTTGATTCAAGGAAATATCCGCTTCAATTTTTGCTAATTTCTCTGCTAATACTTGTATGTTCGATTCGGATTCCCCTATTTCTGTTTGTAAAGTAGGCACTTGCTCAACTTTTCTCTTAATATCTTGCTCATACTTGTCTAATTGTTCATTTTCATTTTTAATGGTTGAGTGTAACTTACTACATCTTTCTGTTAATAAAGCCTGTTGAGTTAAAAGAGGGTTTAGTTGTGTTTGAATAGCAGTAATTTCTTGATTTAACTCTGTTTGTTGAGCAACCCATGCTTGAGATTTAGAAGCAATTTGTTGAGCTTGTTTTTTATAACTATCTAAACTATTCTTCACTAAATTTTTGCCAGTTTCTAATTGAGGAATAATCTGAGTTTCTAGTTGTTGAATTTCTGTCAATAAAGTCGCTAACTGTTTTTGATAACTACTAATTTTTTGCTCAATGTCTCTTTGTTTAATAACAACTTCTGCTTTTAGCTTAATTAACTGCTGTTGACGCTGTAACAATTGTTCTCTTTTGACTTTATCTGTAGCTAATTGAGATGCAATAGAAATTTGTTCTTCTTCTCCTAAAGCTTTAACTTCTTCATTTAATTTAGTTAATCTTTCCTTTGATCTAATAATTTTTATCTGAATTTTATTTAATTCTTCTGTCTTTTGTTTCTGTTTATTTTCTAAGTTAATTAAGCCTAAGTTTAACTCTTCTTTTTGCTGTTGTAAAAATTGCCAATTAATAACTATTTCCCATTCCTTTTTCTCCTGAATTTGTGCTTTGATTTTTTGATATTTAGCCGCTTTTTCCGAATCTTGCTTTAACTTAACACTATTTTGAATTAACTCATCTTGAATAATTTGACATTTTTCCTCTCTCTCCTTCACGGCATCTAAAGTTGTCTTCGTTTGCTCAATTTTGCGATCGAACTCTGCAACACCTGCTAATTCATCTATGATTTCTCGTCTTTCTTTGGTATTCATAGTAATAATACGAGTTACATCTCCTTGTAAAACCACGTTATAACCTTCGGGATAAATGCGTAAACGGTTTAATTGCTCATGTAGCTCATTTGCTGTACATGGACTATCATTCAAATAGAAAGTTGAAGCATAGCTACCTCCTTTGGTAACTCGTAAACGTCTAGTTACTTTTAACTCAGATAAAGACTCTAAATTAAATTTATTTTCTTCTTTTTTTTCTTGATTATTAACGTCATTTTCTTGCTCATTATCCGTATAAAAATCTTCTTTTTCTTTATTACTAATACCTTGATTATGTTCTAATAAATTATTATTTAAACTATCTAAATTTTCCAAATCAAAAATAACAGAAACAATAGTCTCTAAAACTTTTCCATTAGTGTTTTGATTATTATTAATCAAATCTGGTAGTCTTTCTGCTCTCATTCCCTTAGAACTAGCTAAACCTAAACAGAATAATAAAGCATCTAAAATATTTGATTTCCCTGAGCCATTAGGTCCAGAAACTACTGTAAATCCGGGTAAAAAAGGAATAGAATTACTACCCCCAAAAGATTTAAAACGAGATAATTCAACACGCTTAACATATACCATAAATAACAAGTAAAAATTGACAATATTCTTCATTCCTAATTGTTAAAACCGGTTCTTCTACAGTGATTATGCAAAATTAATAATAATTTATGGAGAAGTCTATTTATAAATTACAAATTTAACCAACCTAAAAAAGTTTGTAGAAGTAACCAAAGATTTAAACTAACAATAATTATAGCAACTGCTCCTGAAATAACTTTTAACCAAGAAGAATTAACAAATTCTCCCATTAAACGGCGATTACTGGTAAACATAATTAAGGGAATAACAGCAAAAGATAACTGTAAACTGAGAATAACCTGACTGAATATTAATAAACTCCCCGTACTTCTTTCCCCAAAGAAAATAATCGCAATTAAAGCAGGAATAATCGCTAGTAATCTAGTTGCTAAACGACGTAACCAAGGCGGTAAACGAAACTGCAAAAACCCTTCCATCACAATTTGTCCTGCTAATGTTGCAGTAAGGGTTGAACTTTGTCCTGATGCTAATAATGCTAACCCAAAAATTGCACTTGCTCCGGCAACTCCTAATAAGGGGGAAAGTAGTTGATAAGCATCTTGAATTTCGGCAACTTCTTGATAGCCTGAAAAATGAAATACCGCCGCTGCCACAATTAAAATAGCTGAGTTAATAAAAAGAGCAAAGAAAAGAGCAAGGGTTGAATCTATTGTGCTAAATTTAATAGCTTCCCAACGTTTTTGTGAAGTTGATTCCCAATCACGGGTTTGCACAATTGAGGAGTGTAAATATAAATTATGAGGCATGACAGTTGCTCCTAGAATACCGATGGCAATGTAGAGCATTTCTTGATTTCTAATTATCTCTGGATTGGGTAAATATCCTTGTAAAACTTCTCCTAAATGGGGTTGAGAAAAGATAATTTCGGCAAAAAAACAGATACCAACGGTACTAACAAGGGTAATTACTAAGGCTTCTACATAACGAAAACCTTTACCTTGCAACATTAGCAAAATTAGCACATCACTAGCGGTAATACACACCCCCCAGATTAAAGGAATACCAAAAAGAAGTTGTAGAGCGATCGCACTTCCTAATAATTCAGCTAAGTCACAAGCGGCGATCGCAATCTCGCATAACACCCATAAAATAAAGTTAACACGAGGAGAGAAGTAGTCTCGACAAGCCTGAGCTAAATCACGTCCTGTGGCTACACCTAAACGAACACAGAGCGATTGTAGCAAAATTGCCATCAAGTTCGACAAAAAGATTACAGATAACAGCGTATAGCCAAATTTTGAGCCTCCAGCAATATCCGTAGCCCAATTACCAGGGTCCATATAACCCACAGCAACTAAATATCCAGGACCGGCATAAGCCAACAATTTTCTCCAAAAACTGCTTTGAGTCGGAATTTTTATGCTGCGGTAAACTTCAGGTAAACTTGGTACATCAGGATTTGAGGACATTAGTACTTACTTTTTTTGTAATCTTTTCATTATTTAGTCTAGCACTCAAAGGTCAACTTTTCATGATCTTTTCATAATTACTTCAAATTTGAGAGAAACTTGATTAAGTTAAAATGAAAGCTTTACCCAAGAAAATAGTTATGTTTAAGTCTTTATTATTGTTTGTCTTAGCCGGATTTTGTGAAATTGGGGGAGGCTACCTCTTTTGGCTCTGGTTACGAGGAGGAAAAAATATTTGGTTCGCAATTGTAGGAATATTGATCTTAGCTTTATATGGTATTGTTCCCACTTTACAACCCGTTAATTTTGGACGGGCTTATGCCGCCTACGGTGGTATTTTTATTGTTTTATCAATCCTTTGGGGATGGCTAGTTGATAAAGTTGTCCCTGATAAATTTGACCTACTAGGTGCTTGGATTGCTTTTTTAGGAGTATTAGTCATTATGTATGCTCCCAGAGGATAGAAAAGTAAACAAAAAAATAGATATAGTAATTGTATTTTATACATTTTTATTTCTTTTTAACTTCTTGATATTCCCTCATTAAAGTAAGTTAAATTTTTGAATAATCTTTCTAGTTTTATAGAACCCATTTGGTATCTTTTTTAGAAGAATTACATAGTAATGATTTGAGAATAAATGCTTTAATCTCGTCAAAACCTTTTGTTATTTCGGTTACAGATGTAAATATCAAATAGGTTCTA
>NZ_VRZC01000223.1 GCF_016743215.1 Geminocystis sp. GBBB08 | reverse complement strand
AAAAATAAGGGCTGACAATACCAAATTAACATAAGAACCTACATAAAATAAGCCAAACTTCATCCCTGAATATTCCGTTTGATAACCCGCTACTAATTCTTCTTCGGCTTCGGGTAAGTCAAAGGGTAAGCGCTCACATTCTGCTAAGGCTGACAACCAAAAAATCAGGAATCCAACGGGTTGTCGCCAAATATTCCATCCTAAAATACCGTAGCCTGATTGTTGCTCAACTATATCTATAGTGCTTAAACTGTTAGACATCATGGCGATCGCCAGTACAGATAGAGCAAGGGGTATTTCATAACTAATAGATTGGGCGGCAGCTCTTAATCCACCTAAAAGGGCATACTTATTATTAGAAGCATAACCCGACATTAATAAACCAATGGGTGCAATGCTAGAAAGAGAAATCCAAAGAAAAATACCGACATTTAAGTTAGTGATGACCAAATTTTGCCCAAAAGGTATAACTAAATAAGAAAGGAATATCGGTATTACTACAATAGCAGGACCAAGAGTGAATAAAATACTATCAGCTTTTGCAGGTATAATATCCTCTTTGAAAACTAATTTGATACCATCAGCAATAGGCTGAAGCACACCGAGAGGTCCAGCATATTCAGGTCCAATTCTTTGTTGGGCGGCGGCGGAGATTTTTCTTTCTAACCACACGCTGACTAATACTCCTACGGTAGCACCAATAATCATCAAACCCAAAGGTAAGGGAATCCAAAGGGTTTTTGCTAATTCTGGGGATAAACCAAAATCCGTGAGAGAAGTGATAAAACTTCCTTGTAAATCAATTCCTGAATTCATTGTCAGTTACTTTATAGATGATCTCAATGTTATTTTACTTAGATTTTGCAACAAATTTAAAATATACTGCTAAAGCGATCCCTCAGTACAATAGTACCAAAGAGACAAAATGGGAAAAATCAATTTTAGGAGTTTTAAAATCAATTTTTATCATTTTTTCCTCTGGTTATCGAGCTTGTCAAGAAGCCCTTTTCCCAAATCCGCTACCCTAACCAATAATTTATAATACAAATTATAATACTTAAATATTATAAAAATTATCTACTGATGATCAACTATTGACTATTAACTATTTAAAATTAAGTAATGATTTATTTTACTCAATGACAAAAAAATGTAACAATAGAGTTTAACCATTGCAGTAATTTAGAAAAGCGAAAATAAGATGACAACAGCCCCATTTTATCAAGGAATCCAATATTTTAACGAAGAATTACCCTATTTTAATGAATATGGTCAAGAAAGTGCTATTTTAGACGGAAAAACCGCTATTGACTCTCCCAAAAACAAAAATGCAGTCTATCAAACCTTATTAGCCGCCGATGCTTTACGTTATTTAACCTTACACATCACCGCCAGTAAAGAATCAGGACATCCGGGTGGTTTCGCTAGTATTGCAGATGCCATCGCCGCTTTAGTTATGTTAGGGCATAAAAACTTGATTACCGAAGTTGGCCACCATGCACCCGGATTTTATAGTACCGTATTTCTTGATCGATCCCTTGAGAAAATGGGAATTTACACCGTAGAAGACTTGAGTAGTCGTTTTCGGGAAATGCACGGGCTTTTAGGGCATTTATCGGGACAAATACCCGGATTACTCAATCCTGCTGGGCCTCTTGGGCAAGGGCAACATTTTGCTATGGCTGGGGCGAAATTACACCCTAATATCCTATTCCCCGTGACAATTGGAGATGGAGGATTAGGTGAGCCTTATATCATGAGCAGTTTTGGACATTTCAACACCGCCTACCCTGAATCCACCAATTTTTTACCGATTTTAGTGTGGAATGGTTACTCACAAGAGCATCATAGTATGGTTTCCACCAAAACCAATGAGGAAATGATCGCCTATTGGCAAGGAAACGGCTTCAAAGAGGTAATTTTAGTTAACGCTAAAGATTTTGATGACGCTAACCAAGAGGGCGAATATGTGGATAGCACTAAATTCTCCTTTGAAAAACGCCTAGGATTTACTCAAGCCGTATTAGAAGCCACCGATAAAGCGGCACAATTAGCACTGGGAGGCACTTTAACGGTATTAATCATCAAACAGCTAAAAGGTGCGGGGGTGCATAAACGAGGTGCGCAATCTCACAACCTTTATCCTGGTGATAGTCTCGACAAAGATTATATTCTCTCAGCCTTACAAGAAAGAGCCTTAAGTAAGGAAGCATGGGAATTAGTTAGAGATAATTTTGCCCGTGCTAATGGAGGCACAAATGCTGATAAAGCCATCACCGAGTCAGTTTTACCTTTAACAGATTTAGGCACTTTACCCTTAACAGAATATGTCGTTGGCGGTGATAAAAAAGTATCTACTACCGCTATGGGTGAATTAGTAGTTCATGTCGGTAAAAATGATCCCAACTTCCTCGTAACTAACGCCGATGGTAACGCCGCCTCTGGAATTAATAACATTAACGTTGGCTTAAAAATTGTTCACCCTACTGTTGATGTGACTTATTTTCAACAACCCCAAGGGCAAGTTTATGAGCCTTTAAGTGAAGATGCCTGTGCTGGTTTAGCGGTAAGTTTAGCATTATTTGGCGCTCGTTCTTTGTGGTGTTCTTATGAATCTTTCGCTATCAATGGCTTACCTATCTGGCAAACCGTCACCCAAGCAATGGCAGAATTGAGACGGGAAACCCCCTCCACTATAGCATTATTCACCGCCGGAGCCTTAGAACAAGGGCGAAACGGATGGACTCACCAACGCCCAGAAATCGAGAATTATTTTGCGGCGATGATGCGCAACGGTAACGTTTATCCTCTTTTTCCCTGTGATGCTAATAGTACGCAAGTCTGTTATGAATGGGCATTAGGTACAAAAAATAAAGGTATTACTATTACTGTTAGTAAATCTCCTTTACCGATTTTAACCACTTTTGAGCAAACCAGAGAAGCTTTAGAAAAAGGTGGCGTTATCTTACAGGAATCTGAAGGTAGCAAAAAAGTTGTCTTTGCCGTAATTGGTGATATGACTTTAATTCCCGTATTTGAAGCAACGAAAACTCTCGAAAGTGAAGGTTACGGAGTGCGTATCGTTTCTGTTATCAATCCTCGCCGTTTATATCGCCCTTCCGATGTGGCTTGGGATAGTTGCACTGTTAAAGATGATAACTTCCTTGATGATGCTGGTTTTGAAGCCTTATTCGGTGGCGATGCGGTTATCGGTGTTACTGGTGGCACAAGTGCTATGTTAGAACCGATTATGTTACGCAGTAATGCTAAACGGGATACTTTTGCTTGGAAACGAGGGGAAACCACCGCCAGTGCTGGTGAATTAATGGCGTTTAACGGCTTAACGGCTGAGGCTTTGACACAAAGGGCTAGATCACTGTATGGATAAATCCCGACAAAAACTAATATTCATTCTGAGTGAAATGAGAAATATCAAAACCTCTTAACAACCCGCTTTTCGCACATCAAATAGTATTATCAATAAAATTCAGAATAAGTGCTTATTAAACAAGGGGTTTAAACCCCTTTGCTAAAACTGTGCACTTTTTTGTCAGTGTAGTATGTTTAAAAAATTGATTTTAATAGCTTTCTGATTCCCAACAGCAAACCCTAATTAAAATTAGCGCGATCGCATATCACCCTAGCTCCCTTACCGACTCCCAAACCCCAAACTGAGGATGGAAAATGGCACAGCCCTGCTATATTAGATTAATTTTAAATTGATGAGCAAAACTAGAAAGATTATGAAAATCACGATAAGCTTTTTGCATAATTTTTAATTTTATTTGTATTTCTTCATCGTCTAAAATATTATTAATTTCTTGCCAAACCTGTTGAGGATTATCCCAATTAATGATTAATTTATCTAAGCCAAATTTTAATAATTCCCTTGCCATCCAAGTATTAGCCATTGTAACAGGAATATTACCAGCAATAATTGACTCCGTAAATACTCCTGATGTTCTTTCTTGATAGGCGATCGCATCGTAAGGTATTAACATAATATCAGTTTTAGCCAACCAAGACACATATTTTTCACGGGGTAAATTATCTTCGGTAAGAATAACTTTCACACCATGATTAAGGCTAATTAAATCAGCACTTTTTGCCGCAACCAAAATAAATTTATCTGCCAAATGAGTTTTACATTTACTTAATTGTTGAATAATTTGCCAACCTTTTTCTTCCCTAGGAGGTCCGGCCCACCAACAGATGATATTATCATTAATATTCGTTAATTTTTCCACAAATTCAGTATGAGGAATAGGCATAACAGTAAAAGATTCCTCAAAATATTTAGCCATAGAATTAGCTAACAATTCACTATCACTAAATAACTTAAAATGATTAGATTTTACTGATTTTTTTAAGAGTTTATTTAAAAGTTTATAAAAAAAATTTGTTTTATGTTGATGAAAATTATGGCGATACAAAACCCAAATATATAAGCCATCTTTTGGTAAAAATAAAACCGATAACCATAAAGCTAATAATTGTAAATGAATAAATCTTTCGATAAAAATAATATGATCTTGCGATGATTTCTGTTTAACTAATTTATCGATTAAAAAAGCTCTAATAGTATCAGAAAATAATTTTATTTGCTTTAGTTTATACCAAAAATTTGCATCTATTTCTAATTTATTACCTTTTAATTCTCCATACCAATTCTCAGGTAAATCAGGTAAATTTTCTTCAGGAGAATACACTACTTCATGATGCCAACCAAGAATTTTTGTAGCTTCAGTAATCGAAATATGATAGGGAATAATATGCCCTTCTCCACCCATTAAATTAGGAATTAAAGAGATAAATATAGGGGGATAATTCATGATTAATAATTAGAATTTTCGGTTAATTTTAAGTAATTATATCACTAAGAAAACTCCCTTAATACTCCTTAAAAAAGGGAGTTAAATTTTTTTTTGTAGTAAGTAAATAAAATTGTGGATTTTATTTTTCCCAAGCAGTTGACAACAATGCAAGCAGGGCGTTTTCAAAGTCGAGGTAAAATTAATTGTCAAACCCTCGCCCTAAAAACCTTATAAGCTAAGGAGGTGATGACTTTTTTATTAATAATTGATTTATTATTATGAAAAAAACCCTGTAAATTTTGCGTACTATTGATTATAGCGATCGCTTTTTTGGAGAATGAAA
>NZ_VRZC01000222.1 GCF_016743215.1 Geminocystis sp. GBBB08 | reverse complement strand
GTCCAATATTTTTCATTATTTTTTTAATTGGAATTTACTTTTATTTATAGCAATTTTCACATAAGTGAGGTACGGGCAAGGGGTAAACCTTTGAGTGAAGGGGTTTAAACCCTTTGTTAGGAGTTGGGAAAAAATATAAGTTAAATGCGTCTTGGCTTACTAGCTCTAGTTTTTCCCATTTTCTTAATTTCTATCTATAAATTATTTTGTTCATGTGTAGTTAAAAAGATTTACTATGAAAAAAATAGTTTTGTAATAAGACGATGGTTTACAATCTCAGAATCGCCGATTTGCCCTTAAGTGAGCGCCCTAGAGAGAGATTAATAGAGTTAGGTGCTAGAAATTTAAGCTCTGCCGAGTTAATTGCTATTTTATTAGGCACTGGGCAGGGAAAAGGCAAATTATCCGCCGTAGGTTTAGCCCAATATATCCTTAATCAACTTAGTCAAAATAAACGAGATCCTCTTGATGTATTGCGTGAAATTTCACCTTTAGAATTAATGAAAATTCAAGGAATCGGACCGGCTAAAGCGACTACAATCCTTGCAGGGGTGGAATTAGGTAAACGTACTTTTCAATTTCGCCCCTCTGCTAAAGCCATTATCGACAGCCCTAATGCCGCCGCATCAGCTTTTAGCCATGAATTAATGTGGCAAAATCAAGAACGTTTTGCTGTATTATTATTAGACACTAAACATAGTTTAATTAGTACTCAGGTTATCACCATCGGTATTGCTACGGAAACTCTTATTCATCCTCGGGAATTATTCAGGGAAGCCATCCGTCAATCAGCTACAAATATTATTATCGCCCACAATCATCCTTCAGGTAATCTTGAGCCTTCCGTGGAAGATTTGACTTTGACAGAGCAATTATTACAATGTGCCAAAATTGTTGGCATTCCTATTTTAGATCATTTAATTATTGGTAACGGCGATTACCGTAGTATTCGTCAAAATTGTAATCTTTGGGAAGAATACCCGCAATTATAATTGACAATTAACCAGAAACAATTGACAATTAACAATTAAATTATCTTTATTTCCTCATTTTTTGATGATTGATAACCTTAGAAATCTTTTTACTTTAGCTTTAAATCAAGCCTTTGGTGATAATGTATCAAATATTGATCCGTTAGTAGTACCTGCTAGTAATCCCAAATTTGGTGACTATCAATGTAACGTTGCTTTATCTTTAGCAAAAACCTTAAAACAACCTCCAAGATCGATCGCTCAAACTATAATAAATAATGTAAAATTAGATGATTTTTGCGAACCTTTAGCAATCGCAGGAGCAGGATTTATCAATATTAAAATTAAGCCTGAATATATCGCTCAACAAATCAAATTAGTTTATCAAGAAGATCATTTAGGGGTAACAAAAGTTGATGAATCTTATCCTGTTATTGTTGATTTTTCAAGTCCAAATATCGCTAAAGAAATGCACGTTGGACATTTGCGATCAACTATTATAGGTGATAGTATAGCTCGAATATTAGAATTAAGAGGTTATGATGTTTTAAGATTAAATCATGTGGGAGATTGGGGTACTCAATTCGGGATGTTAATTAACTATTTACGCACGGAAAAACCCGAAGTATTAACCACTGCTAACGCTGTTGAAATAGGGGATTTAGTTACCCTTTATAAACAAGCAAAAATTAAATTTGATCAAGATTTAGAATTTCAAGAACAGGCTCGTCAAGAAGTAGTAAAATTACAAAGTAAAGATTCAGAAAGTATCAAAGCATGGCAATTATTATGTGAGCAATCTCGCCGAGAATTTGAAATTATTTATCAATTATTAGACATAAAATTAACAGAAAGAGGAGAATCTTTTTATAATCCTTTTTTACCTGAAGTTATTACTGATTTAGAAACTGCGAATATTTTAACAGAAGATCAAGGAGCAAAATGTGTTTTTCTGGATGGTTTTGTGAATAAAGAAGGCAATCCTTTACCGTTAATTGTGCAAAAATCTGACGGCGGATATAACTATGCAACTACGGATTTAGCAGCTTTAAAATATCGGATCAATCAAGATAAAGCACGTAGAATAATTTATGTAACTGATGCGGGGCAATCTAATCATTTTGCTCAAGTTTTTCAAGTAGCAAAAAAAGCTAATTTTGTACCTGAAAATGTCGATTTAGTTCATGTACCTTTTGGTTTAGTTTTAGCAGAAGATGGTAAAAAAATCAAAACTAGATCTGGTGAAACTATTCGTTTAAAAGACTTATTAGATGAAGCCGTAAATCGTGCAAAGTTAGATTTAAAAAATCGCTTAGAAACCGAAGGAAGAAACGAAACCGAAGACTTTATTAATCTGGTGAGTAAAATTGTTGGTTTAAGTGCTGTCAAATACGCAGATTTAAGTCAAAATCGTACCACTGATTATAAATTTAGTTATGATAAAATGTTAGCTTTACAAGGCAACACAGCTCCGTATCTTTTATATGTTTATGTGCGAGTACAAGGTATTAGTAGAAAAGGTAATATCGACTTAAATAACCTTAATTCAGATACCCCTATTCTCTTGACAGAAGAAAGCGAATTAGTATTAGCAAAACATCTTTTACAACTAGATTTTGTCATCAAAGAAGTAGAAAAAGATTTATTACCGAACCGCCTTTGTTTATATTTATTTGAATTAAGCCAAAAATTCAATCAATTTTATGATCAATGTCCTATTTTACAAGCTGAAGAAAACCTTAAGTTATCTCGTTTAATTTTAGCTGACTTAACCGCAAAAATAATCAAATTAGGATTATCTTTGTTAGGTATTTCCGTATTAGAAAGAATGTAAATAATGAGTCATAAGGAATTGGAAAATTTTTGAGAAAAAGTGCCAACTAAAAGTTATAAATTAGAAATTTTTTGTTGATATTCTTCTTTCGTAATAATCCCATTATTAAAAGCTTCTTGTAACTTAATTAACTTGGTTTTATTCCTTTGTAAACGTCTTTCTTGTAAAATTTTATCCCTAATAGTTGCTTCAATTTCATTAACTTTTTCTTCATACTCCATTTTATCTAAAATACCTTGAGAAAAAGCCTCTTGTAATTTTAAAATTTTTTCTTCAATAAAAAAATTAACCTCATAATCATCAATTTTTCTCTCTAAAATAGCCTTTTTCCTAGTAAATTCTGCTTCTGTTAAAATTTCATCAGTAAAAGCAATTTCTAATTTATTTATTTCCGCTTCTAACTCTTTTATAATGGCTTTTAGTTCCGTATTTTCAACCCTATTAATAGGCGGTGAATTGTTATTATTTGATTTAGGAATATCTTGATTATTAATATTAGAAATATCGGAGGTAACTCTTTGAAAATTAAGATCATTTTCTACATAAGAAATTAACTCATTTTCTAATAATAATCCCCAACCAGCAGTAGCAATACCCGTCATAACCGTAAAACCACCTGTAAATAAACCTGCAAAACCAGCACCTGCTATATTTTGAATCCATTTTCCTCTGGTAATTTCGACAATAAATTCTCGCTTATTCGTCAAGTTGTCATTAGATAAATAAATGGAAATTTTAAAAGCTAAATTTGAGCCTAATAATGTTCTAATCGTGCCTGTTTTTCTTGCTTGAATTAAGTAAATTCCTTGTTTTTCAGTACCTTCTACTTCATATTGTTTACCTTTAAACCATAAAATAATTGCTTTATAAACTTTTTCTAAGTCTTGACTGTGATGATTAATAAAATAACTTTTTGCCATAATTTTTAACCTAATAACTACAATTAATCTAAAAAATAATCAATTTTGTTTGTGAAAGAAAAAACTATTTTACCCACACTAATAATTATATGATTATCTCCTTGAATTTGAATCAAAAAAGATTCGGAAAATAAAACTTATAGGCATTTATAATTGATCATTAATTTAGATTCAACATCTCCTCTCTATAATAATACTTGTAGCTTAAGGCAACTTTTACTTCATAAATCTTTACAAATTAAGGGGGTTGTTGTTAGCATTTTAATTACAATATAATTAGAGATAATGTTTTTAAATCAATATTCTCATCTTTCTCTCGCAAAGACGCAAAGGCACAAAGAAGATAATTAAGGTTTTTTTCTTCATTATTTCATTTTAGAACATATTTTCCTCTCAACGGCAAAACTTCAACATCATCAATGGATTATGAAATTTATTCAATCATCAAATTTTCGACAGTGGCAATTAATCTCTTTTTTGCTGTTGGGTTTACTTATTTTTTCTTTAAATTCTTTGATAGAAGTTAATTATTTTGTCAAACATTATTTTATTATTTTAGAGATTCAAACAGCAATAATTACTTTATATTTAATATCATTAAAATTAAGAAAATCAAAGAATAAAAATTACTCATTTATTCGTAAATAGTGCCATAAAAAATCTGCCTTTATATCTTAGTAAATTTTCAAGATTAAATTATTAAAAATATGGAAGCAAAAAGTAAATCAACAGCAATAATTTTAGCTTTTTTTCTCGGTGGTTTGGGTATTCATAAATTTTACTTAGGCAATAATTTTGCCGGGATTCTATATCTAGTTTTTTGCTGGACATTTATACCATCTTTACTCTCAATTTTTGATTTTATAGGTTTAGTCTTAATGTCAGATCAGGCTTTTAATGCTCAATATAATAACGCTATTCTTTCTACTCAAACAAATAGTATCACAACTTTAACAGAACTTAAAAAACTTTATGATCAAGGTATTATTACTGCTGATGAGTATGAAGAAAAAAGACGAAAATTTTTAGATAAACTATAGATAAAAGATAAATAATTGTGTCTCATAATAACTGGTTTGAAAAAAATCCTCCATGGCTATGGTGGTCCTTTTTACCTATATTTGGAGGAATTTCTCTTATTTATGCTGGATGGAAAGGGAAAACAAATTCATGGTTATATATTGGTGGTGGCTTAACTTTTAGTTCCATTATTTTCTCAAATTCCGTGCCAATATTAATCAATTTAATTTGGATTAGTCAAATTGTTATCGCTTTTAAAATTAAGGAAAATTATCTGATAAAAACAGCACCAAAAGGAGTTTTAATTCCTTCTGCAAAAATAGCTCAATTAATGGCAGAAAATCGAGGACAAGTTGACATTAATAACTGTTCCAAAGATGATATTGTTTATCGGTTAGGCTTATCAATTATTTACGCTAATGATATTGATT
>NZ_VRZC01000221.1 GCF_016743215.1 Geminocystis sp. GBBB08 | reverse complement strand
GAACTGATCGTCAAGGAAACCGTCAAGACGGCATGACAAACCGTCAAAATAACCGCCAAGATTTTGTCAATAACAATTGGTACGGTGGCGGATGGTATGGCAGAGGTTATTATACCCCTCCTGGATGGGGTGCTTGGGCGGGATTGGCTGGATTAACAACGGGATTGATTATCGGTGCTACTGTGAATACGGCTCCTCCTTATTATGATACTGTTTACCTTGGCTCTAGCAGTTATATTTACTCTGATGGAGTGTATATGCAACCCGTTAACAATAGTTACGTTGTGGTTGCTCCACCTGTGGGTGTCGTGGTTAATTATCTCCCTGATGGATGTACTGTTATTCAAGATGGTGATTTTCAATATTATGACTGTGCGGGGATTTATTACGAAACCATCTATCAAAACGGTGCAACAGTTTATCGAGTCATGGAATATTAATGAACATCCCCTGAAACTCCATTTTAGTAAAACAGGCATCCGTGCCCGTTAACATTGATAAAACCGATTAGACTTCTCAAAAAAATATTATATATTAGTTCGTAGTAAGGGCTTTAGCCCTTCTTTTGACAAATATGGTCGATGTTTATTTGTGTATTTTTACTTAGTGAAAAAAAAGTTATATACAAAATATTCTCTCAGACATTAATAACTTGTTTAACAATTTGAGGATGTAAAATTAAGACATATTTAAAAACGCTACAAAAAGTAATAGATAAAATAAAAATAGTCAACCGATTGAAAAATTAACTAACCCCTTGATCTTTTTACCTTCTAAAACTCTCAACACTCGAAACCCTCTTTTTATTTATTTACCCGGCTTGGATGGCAGTGGCAAACTCCTGAAAAATCAAACTCAGATTTGGGAACATTTTGATGTGCGTTGTGTGGCGATACCCCCTAATCATGGCATTGAATGGCCGGAGTTAACCCAACAACTCGTAACCTTAATTCAAGAGCAAGTCAAAATTCATGATGATAGAGAAATTTACTTATGTGGCGAGTCTTTTGGCGCTTGTTTAGCCATGACATTAATGGAAAAAATCCCTAATTTATTTACAAAAGTAATTTTAATCAACTCTGCCTCGGCATTTCATGAGCGTCCATGGTTAAATTGGGGTACTTATATTACGCAAATAATGCCAGATTGGATTTATCGAGGTTCAACTTTATTACTATTACCATTTTTAGCAAAATTAGAGGCCTTGAATTTAAGGGAACGTCAACGATTACTCAGAGTTATGGCATTATTACCTCCCCACATTGTATCATGGCGCATCAGTTTATTAGCAAAATTTTTTTTAAATCAAAACAAATTAAATGAATATCAAAAAGATGTTTTAATTGTCGCTTCAAGAGAGGATCAATTATTACCATCCCTAAAAGAAGCTGAGAGATTAAATAGTATTTTTACTCACTCTAAAATAACTATTCTTCCTCATAGTGGTCATTGTTGTTTACTGGAAAAAGGGGTAAATTTACTACAAATAATTAAAAAATATTAAACGGTGATTTTTAGACTAAAACAGCTATAAGTAAATTATTAAAAGAGTTTAAGCATTATTTATTTTTAAGAAAATAGTTAATTGTTCCGCAATAAGCTAATTAATGTAAAGTTTTGTAAAAATACCTTTCCTTTTCAAAAAAACATTGTTATCTTATAAATATAGAAGCAGGTAAAAAGCTTCTTTCGATAGACCAATCAGCTCGTATAATTCTTAATTTAAACAGTGAGGTGAAAAGGCTGAAAAAGATACGCAATATCTGTCTTTCGATGACCGAAACAGCAGTTGATTTTCTGTTTCATATTTCCTAAACTCGTAAAAGGGAGCAATAGAACTGGATGAGATCTTCAAGCAAGATTGTTTGATATTCGGTGCAACTCCATAAAGTCTCAGTTTAGGCAGGAAAAAAGTGAATTAATGGAGGTTAAATAAGCTGTTGACGGTAATTTTAAGTTACGCTTTCGTGAATATCAATGACAGTAGTCAGTACCAAGTCTTGAATTTCCTAAGATATAGCGAAGCCGGAAGTAAGGGAACTGAGTTCGATGAATTTAGTGCAACTTCAAGCATTCTCAACTAGGATAGGAAGTGATAAAAGCGGGTCAATTCGGGCTACTGTTATTGTTATGATCACCTATAATTTGTATATCCTCTTCAATATTTACAAATATATGATCAAAATAACAGGCATAATTAAATATCAAGACATCGGTGTTGGTGTTTGGACTTTAGTTAGTGAAAGTGGTGAAACTTATGAGTTATATAAGCCGTCAGAGAGTATTCGTCAAGATGGTTTAAAGGTGAGAGTTGAAGGTAAAATTCGAGACGACATTATGTCGATGGCAATGGTTGGTAAGATATTGGAAATAATAAAAAATTTATAATTAGGAGTGTGTCAAAAAGTATTTTTATTGTGATGGGGTAGCTATTAGCAGTCAGCTATCAGCTTAAATGAGCAAAAATCAAGTTTTTAGCTTAGTAGTGTTATTGAGTTAATGTAAGTTTTTGAGTAAATAAGGGGTTTAAATCTCTTGCTAAAACTGCACACTTTTTTGTTAGTGTAGTATTTATCAACCCTTGATTATTATAGCCTTCTGATTCCTAACAGCAGGCCCTAATTAAAGAAAATGGGAAATAGGGAATAAATTATTGATTAATATGGGGAGAAGTAAAAAAATTATAAATTAAGAATCATTTTAGCGGTATTTTCAGGTACGGGAACTACTGATAAACGATTACCTTTTTTTACTACTAATAACTCTTCGGGCGAAAATCGATTTTTTAAGGTATTTAAACAGATTAAAGCTGGAAAAATTTGTTTAAATTGTACTTTGACTGTTTGCCAACGAGGTTGATTAATACTAGATTTTGCGTCAAAATAAGGACTTTTTGGCTCAAATTGAGTAGGATCTATTATGTTAGTTTCGACAATTTCTAGTAATCCTACAATACCGGGAGGTTTACAATTTGAGTGATAAAAAAAAGCTAAATCTCCTTTTTGCATTTGCTTTAAAAAATTTCTAGCTTGATAATTTCTCACACCATCCCAAATAGTTGTATTTTCTCGTTTTAAATCTTCAATACTATATACTTGAGGTTCAGATTTTATTAACCAATAATTCATGTTATTAAAGCAGTAATTACATAAATTTTATTTTAATCTGTGGGCAGTGTATCGCCAGACAGAATCTATTACTTATTACTTATTTTATGAATAAACTTAGATGCAAATTAATTACTAATTGTCTTTATTTCATGTTCTCGGAAATGTGCTTTAAATTTTTTGTCGAATTTTACCAGATAAGGAAAATTGGCACTAACTGGTCTTCCTTGCCATTCGGTTATAATTTCTATTAATTCTCCTTCCATCCCTTTTAAATCAAAGGCTTCTTTTTTATGTTCAGGATGATGATATACTAATACTGATTCTTGTACTTTAATGTGATCGCCTACTTTCATAGCTGAGATTTCAATAATAAATTTGCATAAACAAAGGATATATGCCGAAAAGGCAACTCTATTATTTTGGCATACCTCGTCATCTGTGCAAACTTAACCTTAAAAAAATTAACATCGATTTTTTAATTCCTGAAGTTTTTTGTTTCATTAATCCCAATGATTGTACTCATGTTAAAATCCTTTTTAGTGCTATTTGTACCTCGATTTTACATTTTAGGAACTATCCATGACTCAAAAATTTAACTCTCGTGTTTATGTAACTTTAAGACCTTCTGTATTAGATACAGCTGGAACTGCGGTAAAATCAGAATTACATCAATTAGGTTATCAAGGTGTCGAACATATTAGAATCGGTAAATATATTGAATTAACCTTGACGGCAGAAAGCAAAGAATTAGCTGATAAACAATTACATGAAATTTGTGATCAACTTTTGGCTAATCCTGTTATCGAAAATTACTCTTTTGATTTAATCCCTGTCGATGCACAATAGAAGATTGGCTTATTTTTAGAAAATTTAACTTACTGTCTAGGGTTTTATCATGAAATTTGGTGTAGTAGTTTTTCCGGGTTCAAATTGTGATCGAGATATAGCGATGGTGACAGAAGGTATTTTCAACCAAACCACTCGCATGATATGGCATCAAGAAACAGATATTGATGATTTAGATATTATTATTCTCCCCGGCGGTTTTAGCTATGGTGATTATCTTCGTTGTGGTGCGATCGCCCGTTTTTCCCCAGTGATGAAAAGTGTTATTCAACACGTAGAGAAAGGCAAGTTAGTTTTAGGGATTTGTAACGGTTTTCAAGTATTAACGGAAGCAGGATTATTACCCGGTGCATTAACTCGTAACCGTAATTTACACTTTATTTGTGATCAAATACCCATTAGAATAGAACATAATAACTCCTTGTGGACAAAAGGCTATCAATCAGAAGAAGTCGTTTGTTTTCCTATTGCCCATGGTGAAGGTAATTACTACGCTGATGAAGACACTTTAAAAGAGTTAGAAGATAACGGGCAAATTTTATTTCGTTATTGTGGTAAAAAAGGAGAAATCAACGATGAAAACAATCCTAATGGATCATCTAAAAATATAGCAGGAATTATCAACAAAAAAGGTAACGTTTTAGGTATGATGCCACATCCTGAAAGAGCTAGTGATACAGTATTAGGATTTAGTGATGGTAAAGCATTATTTGCCAATTTATTATAAAATACTAACAATATACTTTTTTAAAAAATTATTTTTTGTAATATATTACCAAAATTGTCCAGATAAATCATAATATAAATATAGACTTTAAAACCTAAAGATCAAACTGTAAAGTTTTCTTCAGTTCTTGACAAGTTTAAATCTCCAGTAAAACCCATTTTTTCAACTTAAAACTTTGCTAAAGTTGTTATATTTTGGGTTAGTTTTTCTTGTCAAACAATATCTATTCTGTTATTAAAATACTATTGAGGTGATTTCTTAAAAAAAAATTACTATATTAATCCCTTTTATTTTCTGGGAAAATTATTAAAAATTGGTGTTTTTATTTTGAGAAATAACCTTAAAAGTGGTAAATTTTTTTTACGCCTTAACTATCAATTATCAATTTTCTATTACCCATAAATCATCACTATGATTACAGCCGTTGCGTCTCTTAATCATCTCCTTAATGATCATGTCAAAACACCTTCTATAGAAGAGTCTTTAAGCCCACTTACTTTAAATTTAGCTTTTGAAGATATACGATC
>NZ_VRZC01000220.1 GCF_016743215.1 Geminocystis sp. GBBB08 | reverse complement strand
TTTCGAGATTTTTTGAGGTTAATTTTTCTTGAGAAACTAAAGTTGATAGTTGTTGACTATAGTTAACAGAAGTTGTTTCGAGATTTTTTGAGGTTAATTTTTCTTGAGAAACTAAAGTTGATGGTTGAAGATTAGTTGAAGGAATTATATTGGAGAATTGACTATCTATAGGAATTATATTTTCTTCAGCTATTACCAAATGTGATTGATTAGAATCAATTTCCATTACTTCAGATACTGATAAATTATGAGTATTCGTGGCAATTAACGCACTACTAAGAATCGGAATCATCGGCTCAATAACTAGCTAAAGTAGATAAATTAAATTTATAGACTATAGTATAATCGACAATTGATAATTGATAATTAATTCTATAGCAGTCGCCATGATGCTTAGGGCATTAACAAAGGGTAACAAGGGGTTTAAACTCCTTGCTTAAAGGATTAAAATGTCCTAACTAACCGTCCGTTGCTATATTGTTCAATCGGTTAAGGAAAATTATATTTTAATCGCTATTTGATCACTTAATCATAGTGCGATCGCCAAGAAAAATGATTTAGTTTAAACTAGATATAATCAGATAAAAAGAGAATTAATGCCAAAAAGAGATGACAACTACTGCCGATGAGGTATGGCAACTATTAGCTGAATTAGCTACTGCCCAAAAAGAAACTGAACGTATAATTAAAGAACAATCTTTACAAGCAGAACAACGCCTTAAGGAAACCGATCGCCGTTTTCAGGAAACAGAGCGTATAATTAAAGAACAATCCTTACAGGCAGAACAACGCTTTAAAGAAACAGATCGCCAAATTCGACAAATTAGTCAAGAAATAGGCGCGCTTGGGGGTAAATGGGGGCGTTTTGTCGAAAACATGGTTGCCCCCGCTTGTGAAACACTCTTTTTAAATAGGGGTATTCCTGTTCATCAAGTGAGTCAACGAGTCAAAAAACGTTTTAATGGGCAAACCTTAGAAATTGATGTCTTGGTGACTAATGAGCATCATGTTTTAGTGGTAGAAGTTAAAAGTAGCCTCAGTGTCAGTGATGTCAAAGAATTGATTCATGATTTAAGCGAATTTCGGCAGTTTTTCCCTGAGTATAATCAAAAACAATTATACGGTGCAGTCGCCGGAATAGAAATAGAAGAAGGGGCAGATAAATATGCTTATCGTCAAGGTTTATTTGTCTTAGCCCAAAGTGGTGAAAGTGTCGCCATTCTAAATGATGCTAAGTTTCAACCGACAGTTTGGTAAAATTCAATCAAAACAGAAAACATTTAAGTAAAAATAGGTTTAATTAGCTCGTAGTAAGAGATTTTTCATTAATTTTTTAAATTATAATCAGTGTCTTGTTATTTATAAATAATGTGATTATTATCTGACTTCTAAAAGAGATAAAATAATTTAATTATTTATGAACTATATTGAATGAGTAGCAATTTCGGAACATTATTTAGAATATCCACCTTTGGAGAATCTCACGGAGGAGGAGTTGGTGTAGTCATCGATGGTTGCCCCCCCCTAATCGAAATTTCTGCCGAAGAAATCCAATGGGAATTAAATCGCCGTAAACCCGGCCAAAGTAAGATTACTACCCCCCGTAATGAGTCAGATTTATGTGAAATTATTTCAGGAGTATTTGAAGGCAAAACTTTAGGCACTCCTATCGCTATTTTAGTACGCAATCAAGATGCTCGATCTAAAGATTACGATGAAATGGCTGTAAAATATCGTCCATCTCACGCTGACGCTACCTATGATGCTAAGTATGGCATTCGTAACTGGCAAGGTGGAGGAAGATCTTCTGCTAGAGAAACTATCGGTAGAGTAGCAGCAGGTGCCATCGCCAAAAAAATTCTGCGTCAAATAGCAGGAGTAGAAATCATTGCCTATGTGAGTCGCATTAAAGACTTAGAAGCAATGGTAAATCAAGATACTGTTACCCTTGATCAAGTTGAAAGTAATATAGTTAGATGTCCCGATGCTCAATGTGCCGAAAAAATGATCGCACTAATAGATCATATTCGTAAAGAAAAAGACTCTTTAGGAGGTGTCGTAGAATGTGTCGTCAGAAATGTACCTTTAGGATTAGGTGAACCTGTTTTCGATAAACTAGAAGCAGATTTAGCTAAGGCGATTATGTCTTTACCCGCCACAAAAGGCTTTGAAATTGGTTCAGGTTTCCACGGTACAACCCTTACTGGTAGTCAACATAACGACGAATTTTATCTTGATGAAAAAGGAAACACTCGTACTAGAACTAATCGATCTGGAGGTATTCAAGGAGGTATTAGTAACGGTGAAAATATCATTTTACGGGCTGCTTTTAAGCCTACGGCCACTATCGGGAAAGAACAAAATACAGTTAGTACACAAGGACAAGAAACCACTTTAGCCGCAAAAGGAAGACACGATCCTTGCGTATTACCTAGGGCAGTACCAATGGTAGAAGCTATGGTTGCCCTTGTTTTATGTGATCATCTTCTCCGTCATCATGCACAATGCGATTTAATCCTTAATCCTTAAGTTAATAGTTGATAGTTAAGTTAATAGTTGATCAAAATTCATTTTTTCCTTGACAAATTTGTTAAGGTTTTGTTATATTAATAAATGTGCTAAATCATTGGGATGTCGCCAAGCGGTAAGGCAGCGGGTTTTGGTCTCGCCATTCCCTAGGTTCGAATCCTAGCATCCCAGTTTCTCTTTTTTTTCGCAAAGGCGAGCATGGCACAAAGTTATTTTTAAGATCTTCCTAACAAATTCTGACAAGTTCGCCAAAATACTTTATCTATAACCTTTTGACACTAGGGTTTTTGTGAAGTTTAATATCTATATATAAACTTACATATTCTTTTTATTAATTTTTTAGTTAATTTTTATCAATTATCCATTATCCATTGCTTATTACCCATTTAGCCAAAACGTCCGCTTACATATTCTTGAGTAGCTTGTTCAACAGGATTTTGAAATATGTTTTCTGTACGATCATATTCTACTAAATACCCTAGTTTTCCACTTCCCCCCTCCACACTTTTGGCATTGAAAAAGGCAGTATAATCAGATACCCTTGAGGCTTGTTGCATATTATGAGTCACTATAATAATGGTATAATTGCGTTTTAACTCATGGATAGATTCTTCCACTTTTAATGTCGAAATCGGATCTAGTGCCGAACAAGGTTCATCCATTAAAATAACATCAGGTTGAATGGCAATTGTTCTTGCAATACATAGGCGTTGCTGTTGTCCTCCTGATAAAGCTAAACCACTTTGACGCAATTTATCTTTGACTTCATCCCATAAAGCAGCTTTTTGTAACGATTGTTCAACCAAATCATTCATATTACCTTTATAACCGTTAATTCTTGCACCCCAAGCAATATTTTCATAGATAGACTTAGGAAAAGGATTCGGTTTTTGAAATACCATCCCAATATTAGTTCTTAATTTGACAGGGTCTATATTACTACTATAAATATTTTTTCCCCTAAAAGTAATTTTACCTTGAATTCTAGCACTAGCAACTAAGTCATTCATCCGATTAAAACAGCGTAAAATTGTACTTTTACCACAACCTGAAGGACCAATAAAAGCAACGGCATTATTTTTAGGAATTTCTAAATTAACTCCTGCTACTGCTTTATGAGAACCATAATAAACATCAACATTTTCCGTCCTTAAGACTACTTCTTCTGTGATTTCTTGTGAAGATAAATTATTCATGATTTTAGTTCATTACTCCAGATAAATAAACAATTAATTTTAGTTTTTTATGAAAAAAAAATTTTTTTAATAATTAATTTTCACTAATTAATATTATTAATATTACGAATACTAAATTAATTATAATTCTTCTTGTACAAATCTAAGTTAAGAGAAGATTAATAAATAATGAGTTATTAGTCATTACTTAGGGTTTGTATCATAGTATGAGTGGTGAGAGTAGAGATACCCTCACAAGGCAAAGAAGATCTTCTTACATGGGCAAATTGATCTTTTTAGTAATATAAAGGGTTTAAACCCCTTGCTCATTCTTAACTACTGATGTTATCAGGATAAAAATGTGACTCTCCAATGTAAATACCTAAAGATAACGCTGTTCTTACCATGAAACCTTCTGGATCTACAGGCGAAGGACAAGTTTGTTCTTGGTGACACCATTTAATCATCGGCATTATTTGTTCTAAAGATTTACTCTCAACACTGCCATTTTGCCAAATAACAAGACGGTTATAACGTTCTTCTTCAATGAGATGTACGGCTTTTATCCCAAATACTGTCGCTAAAATACGATCAAAAGAACTAGGAACGCCACACCTTTGTAAATGTCCTAAAATAGTAGCACGAGTATCTACTTGATCTAAGTCTTCATAATTGACATTGTCATTAAGACAAAGACGATGACTATATTCTGTAATTAGATTAGCTAAAGTTTCCGCTATATAAGGATCTTTTTTATTGTCTAATCCTTGCACTCCTTCCGCTATTACCACTAAGGCAAATTTTCTTCTATCTTTTCTTAGTTTTGCAATATATTTACAAATTCCTTCAATCGTCTTTTCTGTTAACTTCGGAGTCAATTCTGAAATTAAAATACAGTCAGCACCTCCAGCAATACCAGAATGTAAAGCTAAATGTCCCGCATCTCTTCCCATTACTTGAACTACCATAATACGTTCATGACTAGCGGCGGTAAAAGTAAGATCATATAACGCTTGAGTTACTGTATTTCTAGCGGTGTCAAATCCCACTGAACGCTCGGTAAATGCTACATCATTATCAATAGTTTTGGGGATAACTACTAAATTCCAGTTTCCTTTTTTTGCTAAATCATAAATAATATCTAAACTACCATCACCACCAATGGCAATTAGAGCATCTAATTCTAAAATTTTATACCCTTCAAGAATATCTTTGGTTACATTTTCATCTTTGGGATTTCCTCTACTAAGAGATCCTAATACACTACCACTCATAAATTGCAGTATATCTAGTCCCTGTAAAACTCCGGGTACATCATAACCATGAGGTTGTAATTTTAAATCATCCCCTTGTACCTTACCTCTTGCAACGTCAATAAAACCATCTGTACCACGAGGAATCCCAAAAATTTCCCATTCTTTAATGTTGGCATATTTGACTACTGCCCTAATAATGGCATTTAATCCTGGACAATCTCCACCACTGGTTAAAATACCAATTTTTTTTTGATTTTTCATAATTTTTGTAACTTAAGGA
>NZ_VRZC01000021.1 GCF_016743215.1 Geminocystis sp. GBBB08 | reverse complement strand
CCCTTTTTGCCCATTATAAATTATAAATTTATGGTTAAATTAATCCTTGCCTTTACTAACAATTTTCCAATGATTTATTTGAAGAATATTAGCTTGTTTTAAAATAGCTAAACCATGTTTTTTATTAAGTTTATTTAAAGGTAAATTATAAGTATTTTCTATTACTATTCTTACTTTGATTCCTTCTTGTTTTTTAGCGACAATTGCCATTGCTAACTTCGCTAAATTTATCTCTTGTACCGCTATATCTAAAGTCGATGTTGCCTTGTTGATTTGCTCAATAATAACCTCTTCTAAATTATCCCCAGTACGTTGAATATTTCGATAAGGATCTAAATATTCTTTTCCCTTCGCTTGATTATGATTAAAATAAATTTGAATGGCAGAATCCTGCGGTAAAGGAGGCAGTTTTTTCGGAGAAATTTGACAACCATTTAATAATAGTAAATAACTAATTATCGTTAGAGATAAATAAATAAATAATTTTAACCATTTATTTGGCATTTTTAAAACTCTATTTGTGATAATGTATACTGCAACATTGCTGTAAATCTATTATAGTATTTTTGGTTTAAAGGTGAAGGATGAGGTAAGGGAAATATACTGACTTTTTTTTCATGGGTTTTATCCTCTTCATCTACTGCCGTCATGGTGATGTTTAAACTTTGTTGATAACGGCGATCACCTTGTTCCCAAAAAGTGTTAAACTCTTCTTTGGTAGAGTAAAATTCAAACCATCTAAACGCTTCAGTACCTAAAGTAATAATTTGATTACCTTGCCAATGAATCACTAAAAATTCCTCAATAAAAGGACGAAATCTTTTTTTGACTTTTACACCATAGGCTTTATTTTCTGGCGGTTTATAAGGTACAGTATTAGTTAAAATTAAACGCTCTTTTATTAACTGTAATTTAGCTTTATCTTCCGTCTCTTTTTTATATATTGCCCGATAAAAACCCTGTCGAACTAATGTTCCCGAAGCACCAATTAAAGGCTCTCCTGCTATAACTTCCTCTCTACCTAAATCCCGCCCTAAAAAACAAATATTGCTCTTTAAATTACCAAAATATAAAATAGGTTTAGTGGGTTCTTTTTTTGCAGATTCATAAACAGGAATATCTAAAGGAAATTCTGCTGCTTGGGCTTCTTTTTGGATGCGATTGATTAAGTTTTCTATAGTAGTAGCCATTTAAAATATTTAAACAAGATAAACGTTATTAATTATTGTACTTATTGTTTATTTTATTGGTTCTTCAGTAGATATAGCAATCCTAAATGATTCCGAGCAAAGTCAACATCAAAAATTTGAAGGCAAGGGGTAATGGGCAAGGGGCACTCTTGCAATGGGTAAGTTTCCTAATTCTCCATTCTCCATTGACTAATATCCTGATTTTAAATTTCTTTCCAAAAAAGTTGACAGTTAAAAAAAAAAGAGCTATACTAACAAACATAGGGGATTAAACATCCGCTTATGGTGTGAGGGAATTAAATAAAGAAACCTTTGGGGTCGAAACATGGCAAGACTCCCAGAGGTTTTTTATTTTGGATTGTTTATGGACCATAAGTAAAATAAATTTTCGATCTTTTGTACATCAAAATCTCCTGCTAGATAACCAATACCACGATGAAGATGTAATCTAAATTGACTGTTTAAGGTTTCTGAATTGGTTTTTAATCCGTCATGATGACATCTATATTTTAAAGCTAACAGCAAAATATCCGCCATATCCCCGCCGAAAACTTGCCAAGTCATTTCCACGTTACTATCCGCTGGAATTGGATAAGGTGTAGGAGGATGAATTTCCGCTAAAGAACGACAAAATGCCCAGCGACATAACACATTCCATTGTTCTATTTTTGTATTTTTTTTGAGCTTGATTAGTTGATCCTTTGCTTTTTTCGATAGTTTGATTTTTTCTATGGGCGATCGCATCTTTTCAGTAATTAATAATGGTGGAATAGCCATCTTGGCTGTAATTTCTAATTTTTAACTTCGGAAAGAAGTGTAATAGATAATTGGCGTAAAGATTCAAATAAAACTACGGAGACACTGACGGATAAATTTAAACTGCGTACATGAGAACTAGCCATCGAAATAAAACAAGTTAAATCACATTTTTGTAAAACTTCTGAGGGTAAACCATCAGTTTCACTACCAAATAGAAGCCAGTCATCAGGTTTAAATTCACATTCGAGATAATTTTTTGTACCCCTAACACTTAAGCCGATTAATCTTCCGCCTTTTTCTCTAGCGGTTTTCATAAAATCTTCAGTACTAAGATGATAAGTTAATTTTACATGAGGCCAGTAATCTAAACCCGCCCTTTTTAAATAGCGATCGCTAATTTCAAAGCCCAAAGGTGCGACAAGGTGTAACTCTGTTTCCGTTGCAGCACAAGTTCGGGCAATATTACCAGTATTAGGGGGAATTTGAGGATGAACTAAAACAATTTTTGGCATAATCAATAATGAGCAATTAGATATTAGGAATGAGAAAGTCACCCTCTCACAATTAACAATTAATAATTAACAAATCACTACCAAACGGGATCAGAATAGAGATTGAGAATAAATTCTGAGGTATTAGGAGGAATAGAACTAATACAAGCACAAATTGGCGTACCATCTTCGAGTTCAACTTCACAAGCATGACATGAACCCATGACACAACCAGTAGGAATAAAAACACCACCTCGTTTTGCCACCTCTAAAATCGGTTCGCCGACTTCCGCCGTAACAGTTACATTATTGGGTAAAAACTTGACTTGAACACTCATAATTAGGGAATATCCGTAAAGTGAGCAATGCCCACAAAAGAAAAATATTAGACATCTTTAATAACAAGAATAATGAGGGCTCAAGCCCTTACGACAAAAACATTTAAAATCTTTTTTCCTAGATGTCAAACCATAGCAGAATTACCAAAATTGAGAGGAATATCTTGTAATCTACCGTTACCGATAGCTTGTATCGCCTCTTTCAAGTCCACTTTACCCGTATATAATGCCTTCCCGACAATAACCCCCTTAACCCCTAAAGATTCTAAAGATAATAAACTGAGTAAATCTGTTAATGAACTAATACCACCAGAAGCGATAACAGGAATACGACTAACTTGGGCTAATTCTCTTAAAGCCTCTAAATTAGGGCCGACTAAAGTACCATCACGACTAATATCAGTATAAATAATAGCGGCGGCTTTGTCAGAAATTTGTTGGGCTAAATCAGTGGCTTCCATAGTAGAAGTTTCTAACCATCCTTTCGTTGCCACCTTACCGTTACGCGCATCGATACCTACAGCTATTTTATGGGGAAAAGCCTCACATAATTCTTGTACTAATTCAGGATTTTCTACGGCTATAGTACCTATAATCGCTCTTTCTACTCCTAAATTCAAAAGACGTTCAACAGAAACACGATCCCGCAATCCACCGCCTACTTGGATGGGAATAGTTAAAGTTTCAACAATAGTTTTAATTAGAGCTAAATTAACAGTTATGCCTTCTTTAGCACCATCTAAATCCACTAAATGTAAACGAGTCGCCCCTTGATTTTGCCATTGCAAAGCTACTTCTAAGGGATTTTCATTAAAAACTTGAGATTGTTGATAATCCCCTTGATATAATCTGACGCAATGCCCTGCTAATAAATCAATGGCAGGTATAACTTCCATAAAAATTTAATCATAAATAGAGAGAATCTTCATTATATCATTTAGGTAATAGGTAATCAGGATAGATTTCCACCTCATCTCCTTTTGTGGTTTTCCGCAATTTTTTCGGTAGAACTCAGGTTGCCTTTTACCTCCTGATCATTGATAATTAAAATATAGAATAATGATTGAGGGAAAAATGTGCTATTATCTAAAGGCTTTGAGGTAGAGGTTTATACAGGCACAAAAGAAGGTGAAATCATTGGGCTTTCTAGTCAAATAGTCAGAGATTTACATGGTTTTGTTCGAGAGCCTGATAGTCGTAATGTAGAATACACTACCGCTCCTTTGTGCAATTACGATCGCCTATTATGTGCATTATTGCGCCCTCGTAAAGATTTACGACAATATCTTCAATCTTTAGGTGATTATACGATAATTCCCGGCAGTACTTTATCTACCGGTGACAGTAGTAAATTTTTTCGCTCAGATCCCCAAAATCCTTATCATGATTATATTGAGCAAACTTATCAGACAAACATCGTTACCGCTAGTATTCATATCAATATCGGCATTGAAGACACAGAAAAATTGATTCAAGCTTATCGTTTAATTAGATTAGAAGCACCTTTATTATTAGCCTTAAGTGCCTCTTCCCCCTTTTTAGATAACAAAGTCACCGGTTATCACTCTACTCGTTGGGGTTTATTTCCTCAAACTCCTAAAAATGTACCCTTATTTATCAATCATAATCATTTTATTGAATGGACAAAACAACAATTAATTTTAGGTACAATGCAAAATGTTAGACACTTGTGGGCTTCCGTGCGTCCTAATGGAGATAATCGCCCTTATAGTTTAAACCGTCTGGAGTTGAGAATTTGTGATTTAGTTTTAAACCCCATTCATTTGTTAGGGATAACCGCTATTTTAGAAGCTAGAATTAACCAAATTTTAAATGATCCTACCCTTGATCCTTTACAACAAAGTACCATCAATCATGGCAATTTAGAGACAGAATTGTTAAGAATTACTAAATATAACGAAGAAGCTGTCAGCGAAAATAGTTTAGATGCACCGTTATATCGTTGGCAAGATGGTAGTAAAATTATTGCCCGTGACTGGTTAGAAGAGTTAATTAGTGAATTATACCCCATCGCTAAAGCTAAAGGATTTTCTTGTTTCCTCACTCCTGCTTATAAAATTCTTCAACAGGGAAATCAAGCTCAATCATGGTTACAGCAACACCAACAAGGTTTATCTATCACCGAAATTATCCAAAATGCCATCGAATCTGTCTATCAAGAAGAAAAAGATTTAGAAAATAAACTCTGTGAACCAATTTTAATTGCATAAGTAGGTAAGCTAAATTAATTGTAGATTTTATTTTTCCCAAGTTCGTTCATAATAACAAGAGGTAACAAGGGGTTTAAACCCATTGCCCATTGCCTTCCTACCTATCCATAAATTTATTAATGAATCTCTTGACATTATTACTGTCTCTGTGCCATTATATATTTAGTGGCTCAAAGCCATTTATTTAGCAAGGAGGGTAAAAAAATGCCCATATTAGTTAATAATTCACCCATAAAAACCTTTAATTTTCCAGCAGGAGAATGTCATGTTAGTTTATCCCCAGAAATCATTACAGCTAAAACAGTTATTACGGCCATTTTAAACAATGCTAATGATATTATGGCTTTATTGCTTACTGTCGATGCTATTCGTCGTATTTTACCTACTGTCAGTCTTGAGTTAATTATTCCTTATTTTCCTTACGCTAGACAAGATCGAGTTTGTAATCAAGGAGAAGCTCTTAGTGTTAAAGTCATGGCAGATTTGATTAATAATTTAAAATGCGATCGCATTGTAATTGTTGATCCTCATTCTGATGTTACCCCAGCTTTATTAAATAACACTCACATAATTACTCAAGCTGATATTTTAAGTCAAAGTTGTTTGAAAGATGAGCTTTTAAAGGATAATTGGGCTTTAATTGCCCCTGATGCTGGAGGAGAAAAAAAGACTCAGGAAGTGGCTAAACGTCTCGGTTTACCTGATGTTTTTTGTGCTACTAAAATCCGTGATACCAAAACAGGAAAAATTCTCTCTACTACTTTTCATCATGATGTTAAAGGGCGAAAAGTTTTGATAGTTGACGATATTTGTGATGGTGGTAAAACTTTTATTGAGTTAAGCAAATTACTTCAACAAAAAGGTGCTATAAAAATTTGTCTTTATATCACCCATGGCATTTTTTCTAAAGGTTTAGATTTATTACGCCCTTACTTTAATCATATTTATTCTCATCATACTATGTTATCTCCTCAAGAACAAGATCGTAATTTTTTAACTATTTTACCTTTTGTTTATCTCTAATTTTTGCAAATCTCGCAAAGGCGCAAAGGCGCAAAGGTTTTTTAATCTCATTTATTTCACTTTAAGGTACAAAGAAAGGAAACAACTATGAATATTAATCCTCTTAATGCTATTGATTTTTACAAAACTGATCATCGTCGTCAATATCCCCAAGGCACAACGGAAGTTTATGCTAATTTTACCCCCCGTAGTGGACGTTTAGCAAAAGTTTTAGATTCTGATGATATTCGTGTCGTCTTCTTTGGTTTACAATATTTTCTCCAAGATTACTTAATCGACTGTTGGCAAAAAAATTTCTTTCAACAAGATAAACAAAAAGTTCTCTCTGTCTATAAAAGACGCATGGATACTTCCCTTGGAATTAATGCCATTTCTGTACAACATATCAATGCCCTCCACGATTTAGGCTATTTACCTTTAAAAATTAAAGCCTTACCTGAAGGTAGTTTCGTGCCAATAGGCATCCCCTTATTAACTGTTGTCAATACTCACCCAGATTTTTTCTGGTTAACCAATTACATCGAGTCGGTGATGTCTTGTTATTTATGGAAACCCATAACTTCCGCAACCACCGCTTTTCAATACAAAAAGTTAGTCACAAAATACGCTATTCAAACAGGCACACCTTTAGATTTTATTCCTTTTCAATGTCATGATTTTTCTTTTCGAGGTTTATCTAGTATTCAAGATGCTATTGTTAGTGGTGCAGCTCATCTGACTTCTTTTTGTGGTACTGATACGGTACTAGCTATCGACTTTCTCGAAAACTATTATAATGCCAATGCTGATGAGGAAATAATCGGTGTTTCTGTACCTGCAACCGAACATTCTGTCATGGCAATGGGAATGCCAGATGGAGAATTAGAAACATTTCGCCGATTAATAGAAGACTTATATCCTCAAGGCATTGTGTCTATTGTTTCTGATACTTGGGATTTTTGGAAAGTTATCACCCAATATACTCTTCTTCTTAAGGAAAAAATTATAGCACGAAATGGTAAGTTAGTCATTCGTCCCGATAGTGGAGATCCTGTTAAAATTATTTGTGGTGATTCTAGCTATCCTCAAGATACCCCTGAATATAAAGGAGCAATTCAATGTTTATGGGAGATTTTTGGCGGTACAATTACCCCCCAAGGCTATAAAATGTTAGATTCTCATATTGGCTTAATTTACGGTGACTCTATTACTCTTGATCGAGCTTATCAGATTTTGCATCAATTAGAAATCAAAGGCTTTGCATCTGGAAACGTGGTTTTTGGTATTGGTTCTTACACTTATCAATACGTCACCCGTGATAACTTTGGATTTGCCGTCAAAGCTACTAGCGGTGTCGTAAACGGTAAACGGCGAGATATTTTTAAAAATCCTAAAACTGATACTGGTACTAAAAAATCCGCTAAAGGTTTACTAAGAATTGAACAAGAAAATAATACTTATATTTTATATGAACAACAAACTCCTGAACAAGAAAAACAAGGTGCTTTAGAAACAGTATTTCTTGATGGTAAATTAATTAAATGTTATAGCCTCAAAGAGATTCGACAACGTATCCAAGAAAATTAGTCGGTTTAGGTGTCTATCCCAATTTTTTAACTTCCATTCATCATCGAAAATGACCAAAGAAAACTATTATAATTCTGAAGCTGATTTTCTTTATAACTATGATCCTACTATATTCGATCGCCCTAGCACTTCCGTTGATATCGTAATTTTTACCGTTTTTCATGAAACATTACAAGTTCTACTTGTGCAACGAGCAAACTACCCTTTTAAAAATCAATGGGCATTAGTCGGAGGTTTTATTGATTTAGACAATGATGAAACCCTAGAAGATACTGCTAAACGTAAATTAGAGGAGAAAACAGGCGTAAAAACAAGCTATTTAGAGCAATGTTTTACTATTGGCAATAAAAATCGTGATCCTCGAGGATGGTCAGTTACTACCGTTTATTTTGCTCTCCTACCCCATCATAACATTAAACTTACCCCCGGAAAAGGAGCAATCAATATAAAATGGTCATCTATTATGAAAAATAAAGTAATAGAATCATTAGCCTTTGATCATAGCGAAATTTTGCGTCAAGCTATTGAACGTTTACGCAATAAAGTTTTATATACTTCTTTACCCGCTTACTTAATGCCTGAAAAGTTTACTTTAGGAGATTTACAAAAAGTTTATGAGATAATTCTCGATCATACTTTAGAAACCAAATCTTTTCGCCGTCGTATTGCTAAAGCAGATATTTTAGAAGAAACTACCGAAATGCGTCAAGATTCAAAACGTCCTGCTAAATTATATCGTTTAAAAAATGACATTGATACTTATTTCTTTTTAAGAACCATCGAAGGTGCTATATAGTTAATAGTTAATAGTTAGTAGTTGTAAAATAGTTAATAGTTAATAGTTAATAGTTAATAGTTAATAGTTAATAGTTAATAGTTAATAGTTAATAGACACGAGTGCAAAATAAAAGTTAAAATCTATTTTAGGTGAGAAATTATCAATTTTAATAACTATTGTCCATTGCCCATTGCCCATTGTCGCAACTTCTTACAGAAGTCTAATAGTTGTGAGATAGGCATCTTGCCTGTAATTCCTCATTCTTCATTCCTCATTCCTCGTGAAACAGGCATCTTGCCTGTAATTCCTGTTAATTAACCAAATTGTTCACTAATTTCAAGGTTAAATAAAGTTTGTAAAGTTTGTAAAGCCTTACGTCTTGCCTCAATATCCTGTTGTGCCCTTAATTGTACCATCGGATCATGTAAAATTTTATTGACAATTCCTCTGGTTAAGGCTTCAATTACTTCTTGGTGTTTTTCGGCGAATTCTGAGCCTAATCTTGATAAGGCTTTTTCTAATTCTTGTTCTCTGATTTCTTCAATTTTAGTACGCAAACAACTAATAGTTGGCACAGTTTCCAAAGATTGCCACCATAACTCAAAGGCTTCGATTTCTTCTTCTAATAATACCTCCGCTTCCCTTGCCATTTCCCTCCGACTGGCTTGATTTTGAGCAACCACTGCTTTTAAATCATCCACATTATAAGACACAATAAAATTCAATTCTGAAGCATCACTGGAAACATTGCGAGGGACAGAAATATCTACCAACATGATAGATTGAGATACTTCTATGGTAGAAAGATTCTTTTTCTCTAAAATCGGTTGAGTTGCACCCGTACTTGTAAAGACAATATCTGACTGACTGACTACCATCATCATCTCTTCAAGGGGATGGAGTTGCAACTTTACTTGGGGAAATTGTTTCGCTAATTCTTGCGATCGACTAAGGGAACGGTTTACAATGGCAATATCACTAACCCCTTTCGACGCTAAATGTTGCACCAATAAACGAGACATTTTTCCTGCACCGATAATAGACACTTTTTGGCAGGATAAATCATCTACCTTAGTATCGACTAATTCTACCGCTGCCGAACTGATAGATACCGCTCCTGTACCAATATTTGTCTCTGTTCGTACTCTTTTCCCCGCACTAATGGCTTGTTTAAATAGTCTATCTAGCAATCTGCTCATGCCTTGATACTTCGTTGCTAACTTATGAGTATTTCTGACTTGGGCTAAAATTTGTCCTTCTCCTAACACAAGGCTTTCTAATCCTGCCGAAACACGCATTAGATGACGAATGGCATCTTGATGTAAAAGTATAAATAAATGTTTTCTTAATTGTGATAAATGAATATGACCAATTTCTGCTAAAAATTGACTAATTTCCGTTACTCCTTGCTCTGTTTCTTTGACTACTGCATATATTTCAAGGCGATTGCAAGTACTCATAATTCCCACTTCTTCCACATGAGGATAGTTAAGAAGATGATGGATAGATTCTTCGATTTTAGCTTCAGGAATACTTAATTTTTCTCTTATTTCTACGGCGGCGGTTTTATGGGAAAGACCTACTACAATAATGTTCATTTGCTGATCTTAAGTATAAATAATCTGATAATAATAAAAATGCTTTTTAAACAATTCTTATCATTACTGATGTGATGGTGTTTGGCAATTTTTTCTTAATCTTTTGCAATGAAACTTTATTACTTATTACTTATTACTTATTACCTCATTACTTCACAACCCCCACAAGAGGCGAACTTGCTGAGGCATATTCTTTTACAGGAATACGTCCTGCTTGATAGGCTAATCTTCCAGCTATAGTAGCTAATCCCATCGATTGAGCCATTTTCACAGGATTTTGAGCTAAGGCGATCGCACTATTGATGAGTAAGGCATCTGCACCTAATTCCATGCCTAAAGCCGCTTCACTGGGAGTGCCAATTCCTGCATCGATTACCACTGGTATTTTTGCTTGTTCGATGATAATTTTAAGATTAGCTAAATTTTGAATACCTTGCCCAGAGCCAATGGGAGAGCCTAATGGCATAACTGTAGCACAACCAACCTCTTCTAATCTTTTACAAAGGAGCGGATCTGCATTAACATAGGGTAACACAGCAAAACCTTCTTTGACCAATTGTTCTGCGGCTTGTAATGTACCAATAGGATCAGGTAATAAATATTTAGCATCGGGAATGACTTCTAATTTAACAAAATTATTATCTTCCTGCCCTAGTAATTTAGCCATTTCTCTACCTAAACGAGCAACTCTGATGGCTTCTTCTGCATTAGTGCATCCAGCAGTATTGGGCAACATCCATATTTTACTCCAATCAAGTGCTTCTGCTAAACCTTCATGACCCGGAGCGTTTGTTTGTACTCTGCGCACAGCAACGGTGACGATTTCGCAACCACTAGCTATAACACTTTTTTGCATGGATTCTATACTAGGATATTTACCCGTGCCTGTCATTAAACGAGAGTTGAATTTTCGCCCCGCAATAATTAACCGATCATCTTTCTCATAATTTACGGCTATAAGACTGTTATTTTCGTTTTTAGGTAAAAAATGACCTGAATTGCCGTCTATAGAGCTTAAATCATTACCATTATTGCTTATATTACCATTTTGAAGAGGGCTAGATGTCGGATAATTCATGATTGTGGGTTGAGATTTGTTGAATC
This sequence comes from Geminocystis sp. GBBB08, assembly GCF_016743215.1. GTDB lineage: Bacteria > Cyanobacteriota > Cyanobacteriia > Cyanobacteriales > Cyanobacteriaceae > Geminocystis. Next base: position 25,355 of record NZ_VRZC01000021.1, on the reverse strand, counting down.
GTTGGTAACTAAAATGTTTTAATAAAGGATCAGTATATTGATCAATTATTAAGTTACTTATTAATTTAGCGGTTATGGGTGCTAATAGGATACCATTACGTTGATGTCCTGTAGCAAAAATCAAGTTATCACTGTCACCATAGCCCAAAATCGGCATTTCATCAGCAGTGGCGGGGCGAAAACCATACCAAATTTCGTTCAATTGCCATGTAGCGAGGGAGGGATATAAACGAATGGCACGATTTAGTAAAGTGTTGATACCTTCGGCGGTGTTGCCTTCTCTCCAACCTATATCTTCAGAAGTCGCACCCACGATTAAACGCCCGTCTTTTTTCGGCACTAAATAGGTATTTTCTCCAAATATGACTCTTTCTAAGGGATTTTCACTAGCTATCTTTAAACTTAACATTTGCCCTTTTAATGGACGCACGGGAAGAGGAAATAGTTTATTAGACCATGCACCACCTGCTAAGATATAAGTATCGGCGGAAAAGATACCAGATTTTGTGAGGATATTTTTAATATTACCTTGATGACGAGTAAAAGCGATCGCTTCTATACCTTCTTTGACATCAATACCCAATGATTGGGCTAGAGTTAATAATACCTTAGCGACACGACGAGGATCGACTTGCCCTTCTTCCGGATACCAATAACCGCCTATAACCTCTTTTCCTAGATGGGGTTGATATAGTTGAATGGTGTCTTTATCTAACCAGCTATTATTTATTGTTGAAGGTTGTTGATAAACTGGGGCGATGATACCACAAGGATTATAGTCTATATCTTCACCGCTCAACTGCTCTAATTTTCCTGCCCATTCGGGATATAATGCAAGAGATTGCAAGGCTAAATCTAACATAGCACCTTCGGGTAACTGTTCGGCTCTCGGTGCTAACATTCCAGCGGCGGCATTGGTAGCAGCTTCAGAGAAGTTTTTACTTAATACTGTTACCCCTAATCCTTTTAATTTTAACTCAAGGGCGATGGCAAGGCCAATAATACCACCCCCAATAATAATAATTTCGTTGCTAGTTTTCATAATCAATAATTAATATCTAACTTTTATCTTAACATTGCTCTTACAGCGTATTAGATTTAAGAATTAAACTCTTTGATTTAGGGTAAATTATACTCATATTTTTCATCTCCATTAGCATTATTTAATCCTATTAAACCTAAATTATTTCAGTCATTTTTCTTTGAGTTTTTCTATAAAAAGATAGTTTATTGAATTACGAACTAATGTTATTGAGAAATTATCACTACTTTATGTTTATTACCGTTAAGAATAATAAGCTAATTAGTTTCTGATAGTTGATTAATAAGGCTATCAAGATTTAATGTTACTTTAGGTCAATTTTATTGTGAACATCTGTCTTAAAATAAAAATCATACTATAATTTTTAGTTAAATATAATTATTTGTCATGACTAAGCTAGATATAACAGAAATTCCACCCCATTTATCTCCATTGATAGATTTAGCTATTAAGGGAGAAGAAGTTATTATTACACGAGATGAGCAACCTATAGCACAAATTTCTCCAATTAAACGCCCTTTAAAACGTGGTAGTGCGAGGGGTAAAGTATGGATGTCATCTGATTTTAACGAAACTCTTGATGATTTTAAAGATTACATGATATGAATTTATTAATAGATACTCATATTTTTCTTTGGTTTGTGAATGATAATTCTCAATTAAGTGATCATTTAAAAGATTTAATAGAAGATAAAAATAATCAAATTTATTTAAGTCTTGCTAGTCTTTGGGAAATGTCTATTAAATATAACTTAGGAAAGCTAAAATTTGACACTTCCTATGAAGAATTTATTGATGTAGAAATTAGTCAAAGTTGTCTTAATTTACTTAATATTGAGGTCAAACATTTTAATATTAATGCTACTTTACCTTTATATCATAGAGATCCATTTGATCGACTTATTATTGCTCAATCTATATCTGAAAATATGCCTATTATTTCTATGGACTACTTTTTTTCTCCTTATCCTATAACTCTTATTAATTAAACTAATTCTATTCTAGTTCGTTTAAAGTATTCTTTCTTAAACCAAGGCTTGGGAAAAATAAAATCAACAATTAATTTTAGTTACCTACTTACTTATTGAAAACCAAATTTAGTTAAAAGATAATAAATATCATCATAACTTAATTCAAGAGGATCTCTTAATAATTTTTCGATTAATTTTTCTAGTTTACCCATTATTAAATTTATTATTTAATTATTAATAATCATATTTCCTATATTAATTTATCTAATAAAATTACTATGAATGCTATAGTATTTATTATTAAATAAAATTTAGAAAGAAGGGAAAAATTTATGACTGTTATTTTTCTTGGGGATAGTTTATTCGATATAGGAAATCTTACCACTGCGGCAGTTCCTTTTGGAATTCAACCATTTCCCTCACCTCCCTATAATCAAGGTAAAGCATCCAATGGGCAAGTTTTAGGAGAAGCCATCGCCGATAGATTAGGTATTAATGCTAATTATCTCATTGGTAACTCTATGGTTTCTACCCCTCCGAATCCCTTAGAAAATAATGTGGTTTATGCCTTCGCTGGTGCAACAACGGGTATATTTGGTTCAAAAGCTAATATTTTAGATACATTTCCTATTGGTTTACAATCTCAAATACAATCATTTCAAAATAATTTAGTTGTTGATAATCTTATCCATAATCCGATTGAAGTTTTTATTAGTGCTGGAAGTAATGATGTTTTAGAAATTCTTGCTGATCCTAATTTTGTTAATATATTTTTAACTCCAGAAAATGATGATAATGAACTGTTAATTAATCAAACTGCTAACAATATTGTTAATAACATTAGCCAAGGTATTGAAGGCATTGAAAATCAAACAGAAAATATTACTATAATTGGATTATCTCCCCTCGGAAATACTCCTTTTGTGATTAAAACAGATCAACAAATAGATGGTAATATTCCTCTGGATATTAGTGGACAAATAAGCTCATTTTTTAATAATATTTCTGCTAAAGTTAACGAAGAATTAATTGCTAAATTTGATAATCCAAATCAAGAGATACCCAATGTTAAAGTAATTGATGGTTTTGATGCTTTTAATAATGGTTTAAATCTATGGCAAAATAATTTAATGGCATCTCCTATTATTGATATATCTTATTTAGATTATATTTCTGGGAATACAAATCTCCAAGAAAATCTTACTCTTGAACAATTTGCCTTTTTGATGGTACACATCCTACATCAATATTAAATCAATATTTAGCTTCTGAAATCGTCTCATTTCCTGAATTAAATACTCCCATATTTCGCTTTCAAAATACAGATATAACTGGTACTTATTTTTATGTAAAAGAGGAAGAAAAACAAAATATTATTCAAAATTTTCCTAATTTTAGAGAAGAAGGAGAAGCCTTTAAAGTAGGAATTGAACCCCATGATGATTTAATTACTATATATCGATTTCAAAATCAAGATTTAGCTGGTACTTATATTTATGTAGGAGAAGAGGAAAGACAAAGTATTCTTCAAAATTATCCTAATTTTATTGAGGAAGGAATTGCTTTTTATGTTTATGGTGCTGGGAGTAATCAAGGAGAAAATATTTATCGTTTTCAAAATCAAGATATAACTGGCACTTATCTTTACGTTGGAGAGGAGGAAAGACAGAGTATTCTCCAAAATTATCATAATTTCGTTGAGGAGGGCGTTGCTTTTAAAGCAGTATTTTAGAATAAAATTAGAGCAAAGATAATAGTAACCTTCATTAATCTTAACCCCTACAATTCCTATAACTATGAAGATTTTAACATGAGTACAGTAACAGATAACGATTTAAAAGAGTTAAGGGATTTAATTAACTCTAAATTTGAGCAAGTAGATCGTAAATTTGAAAAAGTATTTGAAGAGTTTACAGCAGTAAAAGTTGAAATAGCTACTATCAAAGAAGGGCAAAATAGCTTAAATTCAAGACTTAACGAGACTAAAGAAACAATCAATAAAAGATTAGATAGTGTCGAAACTTGATTAAATACTGTTACTTTAGGGGTATTTGGAATTATCGGTGTTTTGGTAACTGGGTTATTAACTTTTGTATGTAAAGTTGTATTTTTCCCTAACATTTAATTAATTCCTCTAAAAATGCTATCTATTTGAATGTTTGCAAAGAATAGTTAAGTTTCTTATCAAAAATCATGATCTGGTCATAATATCTGGTTTAATAAAATTAGATTCAGATAAATAATTTTAAAGAAATAAGAAACCGTTAGAAAATCTAAAAAAAATAAGCTAATCTCAATAAGTCCTTTTATATCTTAACTTGAAAAAGTTTAACTAATAATTTAACAGGTTATTATAACAGATTCAATTAAAATTTAAGTGAGATTATCTGTTGTTTCCTTAATATTTGTTATCGCAAAAAAAAAGAAATCTTAAACAAACATTAAGCAGAAAATAACTTTTCAGAATAGGGATAGAAATTAACCCTGATTTTCTAAGCTGTTTTTGATTTTATAATTTAAGGAGATTAATTATTATGGTAAGTACTGCTCTCGAAACAATTGAAGCTACAACCAAACAAGAAAAATTTGTTTTGTGGTTTGAAGAAGTTGGTATCGAAGATGTGCCAATGGTAGGGGGTAAAAATGCTTCCTTAGGAGAAATGATCCAACAATTGACGGCAAAGGGTGTTAATGTACCTACAGGATTTGCTACCACTGCTTATGCTTATCGTTACTTTGTCAAAAAAGCTGGGTTAGAAGAACAACTTCGCAAAATTTTTGCCGATTTAGATGTAGAAAATTTGCCCAATTTACAAGCCGTTGGCAGACAAGCGCGTGCTTTAGTATTAAATACCCCTTTCCCTAAAGAGTTAGATTTAGCTATTTCTGAGGCTTATTTTAAACTCTGTCAACGTTATGGTAATAATCCTAATCTTTGTACCACCGAAGATGAAGAAGAAATGATGCGTTTGCGCAACTGCTCCTATGATACCGATGTAGCCGTTAGATCTTCTGCAACGGCTGAAGACTTACCCGACGCTAGTTTTGCTGGACAACAAGAAACCTACCTTAATGTTCATGGTGTTAAAAACGTCTTAGATGCTTGTCATAAATGTTTTGCCTCTATTTTCACCGATCGAGCTATATCTTACCGCACAGTGAAAAATTTTGATCACTTTGAGGTAGCCTTATCCGTAGGTGTGCAAAAAATGGTACGATCAGACTTAGCATCATCTGGGGTTATGTTTAGTATCGACACGGAAACAGGCTTTAAAGATGCCGCCTTCGTTACTTCCGCTTATGGTTTAGGGGAAAACGTGGTACAAGGTGCTGTCAACCCCGATGAATTTTTTGTTTTCAAACCTACTCTTAAACAAGGCTTTAAACCTATTTTAAATAAACGTCTTGGCTCGAAAGAGATCAAAATGGTGTATGATTTAGGCGGTGGTAAACAAGTCAAAAACGTTCCCGTTTCCGAATCAGAGCGCCTCAAATATTCCATCACCGATGAGGAAGCCTTAATCCTTGCCAAATGGGCTTGTATTATCGAAGATCATTATAGCGAAAAACGTGGTCAAAATAGCCCGATGGACATTGAATGGGCGAAAGATGGTCAAACAGGTCAATTGTTCATCGTACAAGCCCGTCCAGAGACGGTACAATCGCAAAAATCAGGTAGTGTCCTCCGGGACTATAAATTGAAAGGTACAAGTGAAATACTTGTTACTGGTCGTGCGGTGGGTGAAATGATCGGTCAAGGTCAAGCTCGTGTTATCCTTGATGTACACAAAATTGGTGAGTTTAAAGCGGGTGAAGTACTTGTAACTAACAAAACCGATCCCGATTGGGAGCCCATCATGAAAAAAGCTAGTGCGATCGTCACTAACCAAGGGGGAAGAACTTGTTTTGATGGTAATACAAAAATTCTCACCAATCAAGGTTTCATGAGCTTAAAAGAAATCTATGATCAAGGTTATCAAGGTTTATCGACTATTGCTTTCAATCCTGAAACTCAGAAAATGCAGTGGAAACCCATATTAGATGTGATGAAACGTCGATCGAACTTAATGACAGTCAGCGTTTCTCAAACGGGTCGAGTTTTAGATAACATTCTCAGTGTAACTCCCGATCATAAAATGGTCAATCTCCGTCAAGGGGAATATGTGAAAACGGAAATTCAAGAGATGTTAAGCCAAAAAGAAATGGTGTTAGTATCTCAAAATGTTCCTACTTTACCAGTGAATAACACCCGTGGAGATGTGGATTTAGCTTACTTACTCGGTGGTATTATTACGGATGGTGGAGTATATCTACGGGGTAATCGAGGAGAAGTGCAATTTATCCAAAAAGAAACTCCTGAAAAAGAAGCTTTCATCGCCACCATGAATGAAAAGATGACAACGGTTTATGGTAAATCCTTTACCCCTCATCTTAAAGCAGAGTCATCGGGTTATATTCGAGGAGAGAAAATAACAGGACAAGCTACCGCCTATCGTTTACATTCTAAATCGATCGCCCAAGATTTACAAGCCCAAGAAGCAAGTATCACCCAACAACTATTAACAAATAGTACCGAATTTGCTTATCATTTCCTCGCAGGAGTTATAGACGGTGATGGATGCTATCACAAAAACCGCATCAATATTTACATCTCCGAAGAAAACTTACTACAAGGGGTAATCATTGCTTGTTTGAAAATTAACACCGTACCTCAAGTTACTCGAAATCGTAACATTCATAACGTTCAAATCGTCGAAAAACTAGAGGAAATTTTACAATATACCCAACGAGTCAAAGGAGATATTACCCCTCGTCAAATTCAAACTCGCTTTTTCAGTGCCTCTCAACTATTATCAGAGGATGTTACAGGGCAACTAAAACTGCGTAAAGATAAAAACTTACTCATTAGTGAAAAACAACTCCGTGAAACTGGTGGCTATGAATCATTATTAGATAGTGATGTCAGAATGCAACGGATAATTAAAGTTAGTGAACCTCAACCTGCTGACGTTTATAATATTACCGTAGCTAATCACCATAACTATTTAGTCTTTACCAGTAAATATACTCCCATCTTAGTTTGTAACTGTCACGCCGCTATTATCGCCCGTGAAATGGGCATACCGGCGATCGTTGGTTGTGGTAATGCTACTGGTATATTAAAAACTGGTCAAGATATTACCGTGTCTTGCTCTGAAGGTGAAGAAGGACGAGTGTATTCTGGTTTAGTACCTTTTGATATTATCGAAACACAACTAGACAATTTACCCAAAACTCACACCAAAATTTTGATGAATGTGGGTAATCCGGAAGAAGCCTTCAAATTAGCTTCCATTCCTTGCGATGGTGTTGGTTTAGCCCGTTTAGAGTTCATTATTGCTAATCATATTAAAGCGCATCCTTTAGCGTTGATGAAATACGATGAATTAACTGATGAATCCGTTAAGAAAGAGATTGCCCAGTTAACTTTAGGTTACGAAAATAAAGCTGATTTCTTTGTAGATAAAGTCGCCCAAGGTGTAGGGACGATCGCCTCCGCTTTCTATCCGAATCCAGTGGTAGTAAGGATGTCTGACTTCAAATCTAACGAGTATGCTAACCTGTTAGGTGGTGCAGATTTTGAAACCAAAGAAGAAAACCCTATGATTGGTTGGCGTGGTGCGTCTCGTTACTACGATGAAAAATATCGGGATGCCTACGGTTTAGAGTGTAAAGCCTTAAAACGTGTCCGTGACGAAATGGGTTTAACTAACGTAATTCCGATGATTCCTTTCTGTCGCACTCCCTACGAAGGTCGTCGAGTCTTAGCAGAGATGGAAAAACATGGCTTAAAACGGGGTGAAAATGGCTTACAAGTCTATGTAATGTGTGAAATTCCTAGTAACGTCATCTTAGCAGATCAATATAGCGAAATCTTTGACGGTTTCTCCATTGGTTCAAATGATCTAACTCAGTTAACTTTAGGGCTCGATCGAGATTCCTCCTTAGTAGCACACATTTTCGATGAACGCAACCAAGCAGTTAAAGATATGGTAGCGATGGTAATTGAAAAAGCGAAACGTAATAACCGTAAAATCGGTATTTGTGGACAAGCACCTAGCGATTACCCTGAATTTGCCCGTTTCTTAGTGGAATTAGGTATTGATTCCATCAGTTTAAACCCTGATTCTTTACTAAAAACCTTGCTTGATATTGCCAAATTAGAAGAAAGATTAGACGCTAAATAATTAGCTAATCATTAGAGATTTACTAATTAATGATCACAATGAGGGCTTAAGCCCTCACTACAAACCAAATAAATAAGTAATCTAATAAATCTGAACAATTATCTATTTTTTAACTTCAAAGCATATTTTTTAAAAGATATAAGTCCTAGTGTGAGAAGAACATCAACAAATCAACTTCAAGTTAACATATCTGCTGAACCAGTTTACCGCACAAGGGATGAATTTATTGAACTTTTAATGGAAAAAATCAGAGAAGGTTTAATCAGACAACTTCAAAAAACACAAAAAAGATTAGAAGAAATAGAAAGTAAAAAATTATCATTAAAACAACAAAATGCTATCTCAGAAGAAACCATCATCAAAAAGATTCAATACACTGGTTAATTAAGTTAATATCTTCATTACTTAATTCATAATAATCAAATAATAATTGATCAATATCATTTTTATAACTTTCTGTCATTGACGAATTATCGTAAATAAGTTCCACTAATTGAACTATTTGTTGCTGTAAAATATAATTATTAGGAATAAATATTTGATAAAGATCAGCTATTTTAATTTGTGGTTGTTTTCCTAATGTCTTTTAATGTCTTATCTTGTTTATCAAAAATTTTATTAATTATGGGGGTTAAATCAGAAGAATTAGGTAATCTAAATCTAAATTCATCTTGGGGATTATCCCAATGGGATTGAGATATTAAATTTATATTATTTGTGTCATAATCAATCAGATTAACTTGATGATTCAATAAAGGTTTATTTTTTTTTATTTCTATAAGTATTTGTCCACTTGTTACATTATCAAAAACTTTTAGATTATATACTAATTTTTCGATCGTATAATTTTGTACTAAATATTGGCGACAATATTGATATGCTGTTTCAAAAAAAGCTATATCAACGATAAATGATAAAACTCCATTTTGTTTTAAAAAGTTTATTCCTTGCTCAATAAATAACATTATATAATTAATTTTTCCATTTTTAACATGAGTAGGAAATTGTTGATAATTGTCTAAGTAAAATTGTCTTTGGCTTTCATTTTTTTTCTTATCTCTTCTACCGTATAAAGATATATAAGGGGGATTTCCTATAACATAATCACAGGAATCATATATATATATAAATTCTGATAAGTTGCTGAATAAGTCTCTTTTTAAAATAGTAAAATCTGTGCAATAACTATTAAGTTTTCCTTTAAATTCTTGACTAAATAATATTTTATATAAATTATAAATATTCTCTCTAGTTTTTTTGAGCATAGTCAGATCAATATCAATAAAATATATATTATTTTCAATAAAGTTTGTAATTATCTTTTAACCTTACTCGATATTGCCAAACTAGAAGAAAGACTAGACGCAAATAAATAGTTATAATATTTGGGTAGGGTCAAATTATGAAGCCTTGCCCACTCATCAAGAAGATGCAACAAAATATTCCTAGAATAGAATCTCTAAAAGTCCAAAATTATCGAGCTTTACATAACCTTGAATTAAAAGAGATTACTCCTTTAACAGTATTTTTGGGGGCAAATGGCAGTGGAAAATCTACTATATTTGATGTTTTTGCTTTTTTATCAGAATGTTTTACAGAAAGTTTAAGAACGGCATGGGATAGACGGGGACGATTTCGAGAATTGCGTACTAGGGGTAGCGAAGGATGTATTGTAATTGAGATAAAATATAGAGAAGAATATCATCCGAAAAAATCACCAATCATCACATATCATTTGGCGATCGCAGAAGAAAATAATCGCCCTTTTGTAGCTGAAGAATGGTTACAGTGGACAAGAGGAAGAGGTGGTAAACCTTTTCGCTTTTTAGACTTTAAAAAAGGAGAAGGACAAGTTGTTAGTGGTGATACTCCCGAGGCTGAAAATGAACGTATTTCAGAAAAATTGGAATCGTCAGAATTTTTAGCGGTGAATACTTTAGGACAGTTCTCTAAACATCCACGGGTTAGTGCTTTACGGAAGTTTATTACCAGTTGGTATTTATCTTATATTAGTGCTGATAATACTCGAACTCGTCCTGAAGCTGGTGCCCAAGAAAGATTAACTCCTACGGGAGATAATTTACCTAATGTTATTCAATATCTAAAGGAAGAGCATCCAGAAAGATTAAATGAAATATTAGAAATTCTTTCCTTTCGTATTCCTCGTCTGGAAAAAGTAGAAGCATCAATTATGCCTGACAATTACCTTTTGTTACAAAATAAAATTAATAACTGTACTTTAGACTAATAAAATATTGCAGAACAATAAGTAAGCTAATTTTTGTTAGCTTCAAGAGAAAATAAATTGAGGTTCGTAGTTTGATCGAGTGCAATTAAATAGGAATTGGACTTAAAATAGAATTAGCTTAGATAGAGTTGAGAAAGAAAAAACATGACTACTGCCAATGATGTCTGGCAATTATTAGCTGAATTAACACAAGCACAAAAAGAAACAGAGCGACGTTTTCAAGAAACCGATCTGCGTTTTCGGGAAACTGATCGACAAATTAAGCAAGTCAATCAACAAATTGGGAAACTAGGCAATCGTCTAGGGGAGTTTGTGGAATGGCAAGTACGCCCTAGTGCAGTACGATTATTTCAAGAACGAGGTATCAATGTTCATGAATTACAAGCCGATGTGTCGGTAAAAAGAGATGAAGGGGGATTGGAAATTGATTTATTAGTGGTGAATGACACGGAAGTAGTGCTAGTAGAAGTAAAAAGTAAACTAACTCAAAAAGATGTGGATGAGCATTTAGAGAGGTTAGACAAATTTAAACGATTGATGCCCCGTTATCAAAAGATGAAGGCATTAGGGGCTGTGGCGGGGATGGTAGTTACAGAGGAAGTGGCAAATTATGCTTTCAGTCAAGGTTTATTCGTTTTAAGTCCATCAGGAGAAGATATGTGCATTCTCAATTCGGCGTTATATTCTCTCTTTGATAGGTGTTTTCTAAAAGTTGCTCATATTGGGGATTAAGGTTAGATATTCTTTTTCGTTTATCACATAAATCTTGATTAATTTCTGCTTCACTGCGATTAATCCATAAGGGAAATACATAAGATTGCCCTCCTAAAAAATTTATATCACTTAAACTATTAGTTATGAAACAATGATTATAAATATTGTCAGTATGTCTTTTTTTAAGAATTAAGCCTAAATTATCATCGTTAATAAAGTTCATCATTACAGCTTTTCTATCTCTGTCAATGAATAAACTTTCATAATAAATTTGACGATAATAAAAAGGTTTATGAAAGTAAGTATAAAATAAACTTTCATCAATAGTTTGAAATTTTGCTTTAATTTTATCGATATTAAAAGACTCTGAATTATCAAGATTATAAGTTTGTTTAATTAAGTCTTGATCAAAAGTCATAAAATTTCTTAACCTTGACATTAATTTATCTTTTTTATCAGCAATAATAAAATGATCTCGATGGGTTTTTATTCCACTGGTATTTTTATCAAAAATCTCATTAATTGCCCAAAATGAGTTATATAAATCAGCATTAGTAAAATTCTTTCTCTCAAAGAAAAAATGCTTTTCATCGATGGTTATTTCATCCTCTTTTCTGAAAGAAGTTAAGATATTATTACTGTTTAAATAGTCATATTTTAAAGAGCGAATACCGTATAAATCTTGATAAAAAAGTTTTCCGTAGGTAGTTTTTTTCTTAGCTTCTTTTTTGATTAAAAATATAATAGCCGTGCCTACTCTAATATCAAAAACATTATCATCTTTTTCACCTTCTGGAGTTTTTTCGTATAATTTGCCGTGTAAATTAAGAATATAAATCTCATCAAAAGTAAGTAATAATTGTTTGCGTAATCCCTTCGCCGCCATAATATTAAGATAAGTATTTTTCGTAATTAAACTCACAATTCCGCTTCCAGATTGTTCAATTTTCCAATGACAATAACGGATAAATTTAATATAATCATCGGATAAAATTTGGATATTTTTTTCGTCTTTTACATCCTCTTTATAAAGTTTCATTATTTCCGTTTCAAATTCAGATTTGTTATAGGAAGCGATGGAATAAGGAGGGTTGCCAATAATCGCTAAAACGGGAGTTTCTTTTTTGATTAAGTTTGCTTCTGTTGCTTCTTCTGCAAGGGATGACAAGCCGGGTAACTGGGGAATTTCTACCATCTTGGCATCTAAGGTATTGGTTAAATATAGCTGAAATCGATCGACATCTTCAAAATTATAGCCATATTCTTGCAGTAAATAAGACATTTTTAAATGGGCGATCGCATAAGGTGACATCATTAATTCAAAACCGTAAAAATTCTGTAAAATATGCTTTTTAATAAAACTTTTTTGGTTGCCATTACCGAAGTATTCGACAAAAGTTGTTAAGGCTTTTTTCACTGTTTCAGCTAAGAAAGTTAACGTACCACCAGCAGGATCAAGCACTTTTACGGTATGATCAGCAAAACCGATTTTATCAAAGTCTTTTTTCAAGATTTCTTCTACAGAATTAACGATATATTTTACTACTGCTGAGGGAGTATAATAAACGCCTCTTTTTTCACGGGTAGTGGGATCATATTGGTTTAAAAAAGTCTCGTAAAAATGTATAATGGGATCTTCTCCTTTGCCTTTTTGATAAAATTCCTGTAAAATTTTACCGGCATCAGCTACCCTTAAAACTTCGGCAATATCATCAATAATTGTTTCCATTTGGATAGATAATTTACCTAAAGAAATATACTCAAAAATATCTCTTAAAATTCCGATGGTAGGTGGTATATTTTCGATGGCATTTTTGCGACTAAATATCTCGTTTTCTTTTGCTCTCGTTTTCGCTGTAAATAATCCATAGGTGATAGTTTGGGCGTATAAGTCGGCAAATTCACTCTCAGCTAATCCTGCAATTAAATATTGTTGAAAAGCCTGATAAAATCCTTTAATATAGTTTTTCTTATCTTCATTTTTTAACTCATTAGTAATGATTTCATCCCTTAAAAATTTGGTTCTTTTTGCCAGTTCGATAGCCAAACTTTCTGTCGTAAATATTTTCGGTAAAGAAAAATCAAAAAATCTGGTTAATAGGTTCTCAAAATCCTGTTGATTTTCGAGGGGCGGAATGGTTTTTAATTTGTCGGTAACAAAATATCTACCGATGGTAACTTTTTTAATTAACTCTCCTTGACGATATAATCTAAACTCAGAAAAGTTAGTTAAAATAACGTTAGGAAAGATGCTTAAATAGCGTTTCAACTGCTCGGAATTTTCAGTTTTATCTAAGTCTGTATTAGGAATTTTTGCTTCAATATAACCGATAATTTCATGTTCTCCATCCCATACTCGAAAATCTGGATTTCCTGCTTCGGTTTTTTTCGGTAAAATAGTGATACTAACTTTTTTCTTATTAAGAGAATTGGCAAATTCTGTAATTAAATTGGCAATGGCAGGATAAAAACTTTCTTCTCTTTGATCACCATGAAAGCACGTTTTAGCTATATTTTCTAAGTATTTTTTGAACATTAGAAACCTTGAATAAATTTTGTCATAATAAGCCTTTTAAAGCTGATGGATAAATGGCTAAAGCCAGAACTACAAACTTGATTTATAATCTGATAGTTTGATCGAGCGGCGCCAGTGTTGGCGAAAAGCTGATATTAAAACAAGAAAATTAATGCTAAAAATAGCCGGAGTGGAAAACCGAAACGAGATTCTTTTAACTAAATGGGATATTCAAAAATTTTCCTGTAATAATTTAAAAATAATAAATACACTTTGGTTAAAAGCAAGTAAAAATCATTTTGATTTTAGTATTATTCATCATATTTATCATGAGGTTGAATATCACTATTTTCGTCTAGCGAAAGTTGTGGGATGGAAAAAGGAAGATCATTGGATTAAAATTGAGGATATTAATCTTACCAATAATGCACCAAAAGGACATTTACCTCTAACATGGCTTATATCTACTACTTTTAATATATATTAGTCGTCTCGATTTGCCAGTGCTGGATAGGGATTATTTATTACAACGGTAGAATAATTGTCCTGATAATGAGAAGTAGATGTTGCTTTAAAATGTTTTATAATTGTAAGAAAATGCACTAACTAGGGCAAAATGTTATGAATAAAATAGATTATTTACGGATTAGTTTAATAGATAAATGTAATTTTAGGTGTCAATATTGTATGCCTGAAGAAAAAGAATTAAGCTATTTTTTATCTTCAGAAATATTAACAAAATCCGAGTTATTAATTTTATTAAAAGAGGTTTTTATTCCTTTAGGTTTTACTAAATTTCGTTTAACAGGAGGCGAACCTTTATTACGTCCAGATTTGCCAGAAATTGTCAAAGAAATTATTAATTTACCGCAAACTCAAGACTTATCTTTAACTACTAATGGTTATTTATTATCAGAAAAAGCACCATTACTATTTAATGCCGGATTACGGCGAATTAATATCAGTTTAGATTCTCTAAATCCCCAAACTTTTGATAAAATTATTGGTAATAAATATAAAAGTCGTTGGCAAAAAACTTGGACAGGAATACAGACTGCTTATAAAGTAGGATTTAATCCTTTAAAGTTAAATGTAGTAATTATTCCATCAGTTAATGATCATGAAATTTTAGACTTAGCGGCTTTAACTATTGAACGTAATTGGCACGTCAGATTTATTGAGTTTATGCCTATTGGTAACAGTCAATTATTTTCTGAAAAAGCATGGATTCCTTCGTCGGAAATTCGGCAACAAATTAAAGATAAATGGGGTTTAGAATCTGCTAATATTAAAGGGAATGGGCCAGCCGATGTGTTTAAAATTCCCTACAGTAAAGGTACTTTAGGCTTTATTTCCCAAATGTCTGAATGTTTTTGCGATCGCTGTAATAGGATGCGATTATCATCAAGTGGTATTCTACGTCCTTGTTTACTAAATGAAACGGGAGAAATTGATTTAAAAACGGCTTTAAGAAAAGGAATCAAAACTGAAATAATTGTAGAAAAAGTAGCCCAGTTGTTATTATTAAAACCAGAAATTAATTTTAAAGAAAGAGATTCAGGCACAAAAAATAATACTTATCAGCGTACCATGTCACAAATCGGCGGTTAAATAATCTTGATACTTAAAATAGATGGATTCTCCGGGTATAACTTCGATAAATTTAGGAGAAACTTTATATTTATGACTAGGATATTTTTGTCTAATTTCTAATACAGTTTGATAATGTTTATGCCATTTATCAATACTATCTAATAATTGTTGAAAACGATAAATAATATTGTCATAACGGTTAGATAAAGCTATATATTGAATGATTTTTGCATAAGTAATTACTGCATCTTCATTATGACTAATACCAATTAATTTTCCTATTTTATCTAATTCTTCGTAATTAACTTTGACAATTAAAACTAAGGCTTTTAAATTAGTTAAATCTTGTTTTTTAAACTGTTTAAGAATTTCATTAATAGTATTAAATATTGTATAATCAGATATTTGATATTTTTTGAATAAAAGTAACAAATTTAAACCAATTTGATCTATATTAATATTATTTAAAGCCATTTGATATGATAAAAGTGCTTTTTTAGTAGGCTCATTACGAATGATACTTAAAAGTTCTTCAATTTCTATATTAACAAGTTGTTTAAAAAGTAGAGGATCAGAATTATTATTTAATTGTTCTTCAATAAACTGGTATAAATCTAGTTGAGTTTTACCCTGAAAATCTAATTCAATTCTTCTAATAGTACGAAAATCATTAATATGTTTAATCGCAAAAGTGAAAATTTTGACAAATATGTGTATTCCTTTATAATCATCTATATTTTTTTCTAATTTCTGTTTAATATTGATGAAATAAAGAAATTCAGGTACATATTGATCATTATCAAGCATTCGCAAAGTCGGCTCAAATTTTCTTAATTCTTCTAATTCTGTGTCGTGTAAGGATAATGCTAACTCAGGTACTTTTTGTGGATTCAAGGCCCCCAAAATTCTTTCTATAATACTTACATTACCCACAAGAGGACGATTCCACCAAGGTTTTGATTGAAAATAAGGATCTTTTGTCATCTGTAAAACACAAGAGCATTGACTAAGAATAATTATAACATTCAGTCAGATAAAACGCATTTACTTACAAGCAGTAATACTAATTGCCCATTTCCGATTCATTAATCCTAATTGTTTTGATAAATCTATTTACATTTCTAAGTACTTTTGCTTAAATTAAGATAATTTTAAATGCAATAATAATAATATGAAAAATTCTTTCGGTAATAGAATTGGTGTTTTTGATAGTGGTGTTGGTGGTTTAACTGTACTAAGCAAACTCTATCGTCATTTGCCTCAAGAATCTATCCTTTATTTTGCCGATACTCAACGTCTTCCCTATGGTACTCGTTCTCGTCAAGAAATCATTTTATTTGTCAGAGAAATTCTTGATTGGATGCAAGATCAGGATGTTAAAATGGTGATCATGGCTTGTAACACCAGTTCAGCTTTAGCCTTAGAAGAAGTACAATCCGAATATGACTTTCCGATTTTAGGGTTGATTCATCCGGGTGCAAAAGGTGCCGTTAAGCAAGGGAAAAAAATTGGTGTTATTTCTACCGTAGCCACTGCCAAAAGTAATGCTTATCGTAACGCTATTCAAGAAATTAATCCTCAAGTTGACGTGTGGCAAGTTGGTTGCCCTGAATTTGTGCCTCTGATTGAGCAAAATCGTATTTATGATCCTTATACTAAAAAAGTAGCCCAAGAATATTTAGAGCCTTTAATCAGGAATCAAATTGATGCTCTTATTTATGGTTGTACCCATTATCCTCATTTACAAGGTTTATTCAAAGAAATTTTACCCTCATCAGTTAAATTAATTGATCCTGCGGATTATGTTGTTAGGGCAACAGAAAGAGAATTAGATTTAATGAATCTACGAAATCATCATACCCTTTTACCAACTCGTTTTTGTGTTAGTGGTGAGCCAGAGGATTTTGCTAAAATTTCTAAACAATGGTTAGGATTTACTCCTCAAGTCGAAAAAATTTATTTATCTTCTATTCCTCAAAGTATCAATAATCAAATCTCACCAGAAGTTATACAAATGAATGATCATTTTTACGCTGAAAGTTTAATTGCCTAAAGCAACTAACATAAACCTATCTTCAACAATAGCAAAAGATTTACTATATTTTTTTGTCCTATTTTTTGCCACTTGTTTTGGTTTTCACTAACCTAATTTAACCTCTACCCCGAAGCAAATCTACCAATGGTTTTAACTAATTCAACGCCCCACCATAAATTGACGAGAAAACTAATAGTAAATGTTTACTATTTTTGAACTAAAAAATTTAATTTAACTCCTACAAGTGAAAACCGCTAGTATCCTTGAAAAATATAAAATTTATTAACCGACTTAATCAATCTAATATCATCCCATGGTTATTTTTAGCACCAGCTTTAATCTTATTAACCATCTTTTTATTTATCCCCATTCTTTCTCTTATTTATCTTAGTTTCACCAATGGTAGTTTAGTTAGTCAAAAATGGATCGGATTAGCAAACTATAAACGATTACTAATAGATCAAGATTTTCGACAAATAATTTTTAATACTTTTTACTTTGCGATGGCCACAATAATTCCCAGTATTTTAATTCCATTAGGATTAAGTATCTTATTAAATCAAAAAATCATTTTAAGGGGATTTTTCCGCACAGCATACTTTATACCTAGTATTACATCCTTAGTGGCAATGGGTTTAGGATTTCGCTGGTTATTTCAAAACAACGGACCGATTAATCAATTATTATCACAACTGAATATAAACCCCATACCTTGGCTAAATAGTACCATTTGGGCGATGCCTGTGTTAATAATCTTCAGCACATGGCGACAAATCGGTTTTAACTTAGTGGTATTTTTAGCAGGATTACAAACCATTCCCAAAAATCACTACGAAGCGGCTGAATTAGACGGGGCAAAATTTTGGGCAAAACTTTGGTATATAACTTTACCCGGATTAAAACCAACCTTAATCTTTACTACCATAACCACTGCTATTTTCACATTTCGATCTTTTGAACAAGTATATATCATCACCAACGGCGGACCATCTAACTCTACCAATATACTTGCTTACTATATCTATGAAGAAGCCTTTCGCCAATTTAACTTTGGTTATGCCGCCGCTTCTACCAGTATTTTATTGATAATCGCCTTTATTCTCGTTTCAATTCAACTCATAATTTGGAAAGAGTAAGTAAAATTGCCTGAAGAATTTAGAATTTAGAAAATTGAGCATCGTTGCCCGTTGCCCATTACAAGAGTGCCCATTGCCCATTGCCCATTACCCACCTTCACCAGTCAACTTAGATGCGTCTAGTTACTTAGTTAATTAAATCAATTGGTTTGTTAGGGACGTTTTTGTATTTTTCATAGACTTAAATGTAACAATCAAGATAGAATTTAACTTAATTGTTCTTATTTATCTTTAAAGCCTCTAAAATTTTATTATTAATTCCCCATGAGTGTTCAACAAAGTTTAATTGAATTACCTTTAGATTTAGATAGACAAAGAATTCCGTCTCATGTAGCCGTAATTATGGATGGTAATGGGCGTTGGGCAAAAAGTAGAGGTTTTCCCCGCATTATAGGGCATCAGAAGGGGGTTGATGCACTTAAAGATTTATTGCGTTGTTGTGATGATTGGGGTGTTAAGATTTTAACGGCTTATGCTTTTTCTACAGAAAATTGGGGAAGACCTGCCCATGAGGTAGAATTTTTAATGACTTTGTTTGAAAGAGTTTTGCGTCGTGAATTAGAAGAAATGATGGCCGAAAATGTCAAAATTCGTTTTATCGGTGATTTAAAAGCTTTACCAGACTCTTTACAGTCAGAAATCGCTCATGCTATGGGAAAAACTAGCCAGAATAAAGGTATTCAATTTAATATTGCGACAAATTATGGTAGCCGTCAAGAAATTATCCATGCTTGTCAGAGCATCGCATCTTTAGTCAAGGAAGAAAAAATACAGTTAGATGATATTAACGAAGAATTATTAGAAAATTACCTTTATACCGGAGGAATTGCCAACCCTGATTTATTAATTCGCACCAGTGGAGAAATGCGTTTAAGTAATTTCCTTTTATGGCAAATGGCTTACGGAGAAATTTATGTAACTCAAACTCTATGGCCTGATTTCAACCGTCAGGAATTTCATCGGGCTTTATTGGATTATCAAAAGCGCGATCGCCGTTTTGGCAAATTAAATTAATTAATGGTAAATTCTAAATTCTTCAGGCAATAGGCAATGGGCAACGATCCTCAATTTTTTAAATTCTAAATTCTTCATTATAATCAAAGGCAACCCGAAAACCAATTAATTTACCCTTGAATTGTGGTAAAGTCCAAAGTCGTACCCCCGCACGACAATAATAAGCTGTATCATCCCATGAACCACCCCTAATTACTCTGGGGGAATCTTCATCTAAATTTTCTCCAGTTTCTAACCAAGCACTACCATCCTTCGGTGCTTGATCATAATTTTCATGCCAATGATCCTCACACCACTCCCATACATTACCATGAAGATCATATAAACCGAAATTATTAGCAGAAAAAATCCCTACTTCTGTCGTTTCTTGTCTCCATTTACCACCACCACCATCACCATAACCAAAACTTGCTTTATAATTAGCTAATTCTGGAGTTATAGTTCTGCCAAAATAAAAAGGAGTATTAGTATTAGCTCTACAAGCATATTCCCATTCAGCTTCACTCAATAAACGAAATTTTTTACCAGTTAACTGTGATAACTTAGCACAAAAATTTTGAGCTGAAAACCAAGACACATTTTCTACTGGTTTATTTTCCCCGACAAAAAAAGAAGGATTTTCATTCATTATCGCTAAATATTGACTTTGAGTAATCGGATATTTACTAACAAAAAATTTGGCAATAGAGACTTCATGTTCAGGTGTTTCATCAATACTTCTTCCTTGTTCTATATCTGGAGTTCCCATAATAAATTTTCCTTCAGGAATAGACACCATGTCCAATTTTAGATTATTTCCTAAATCTATTTCTAAATAATCTGTTTCTTTTTCTACCCGATTAAAAGTTAAAGTTCCTTGAGAAGAATTAGAAGGGGTTGTTAAATTAATTGTGACAACTTCAAATTTATATTTTTGTAAATTATTCATAACTTTAAGCTATTTAGAATTATTAGAAATGATTAATTAATTCTACCTTATACTTAAACAAAAGATAACACTAATTAGTCTTGAGTATTGATAAAGGTTATCTCCTTTAGATGATAAGCTATTTTACCTATTAACTTTCTCCTTAATATTAGTTAATCTAAAAAGATATTTTCCTTAAAATTTATTGATTTTTTGCAACGAAAGTTAATATATTAATTATTAAATAACATTGCAGTTAACTCAGATTATATTTTTTAACAAAATCTCTGAATATTTTTTATTTTCTACTTGATTTTATTCTCTTCTTGGAGATATTTATACACTGGAATAGTGATTTCCGAACTAATTACCGTACCGATTGGCACATACTAACCTTAATCCTGTGTTAAAATCAGCTATTAAACGTGGCATAGGGTGAGTAAAGAAAATTATGTTTGAACGCTTCACAGAAAAGGCGATCAAGGTGATCATGTTAGCCCAAGAAGAGGCTCGTCGCTTGGGTCATAACTTCGTAGGTACTGAGCAAATATTGCTTGGTTTGATTGGAGAAGGAACTGGTGTAGCGGCCAAAGTACTTAAATCAATGGGTGTTAACCTGAAAGATGCTCGGATCGAGGTAGAAAAAATTATTGGTCGAGGTTCTGGATTTGTAGCGGTGGAAATCCCCTTTACTCCCAGGGCTAAACGAGTATTAGAGTTGTCTTTAGAAGAAGCTCGTCAATTAGGACATAACTATATTGGTACTGAACATTTACTTCTTGGTTTAATCCGTGAAGGAGAAGGCGTTGCTGCTAGAGTTTTAGAAAATCTTGGGGTTGACTTAGGTAAAGTTCGTACTCAAGTTATTCGGATGTTAGGGGAAACCGAAACTACTCCTGTGGGGGTAGGAGGTGGTAATCGCTCAAATAAAACTCCAACTTTGGATGAGTTTGGCTCAAATCTAACCATTTTAGCGACAGAGGGGAAATTAGATCCCGTAGTAGGTCGTCAAAAAGAAATTGAGCGTGTTATTCAAATTTTAGGTCGTCGTACTAAAAACAACCCCGTTTTAATTGGTGAACCAGGTGTTGGTAAAACTGCCATTGCCGAAGGATTAGCTCAACGAATTGCCAATAAAGACATCCCTGATTTATTAGAAGAAAAAAGAGTTGTCACCCTTGATGTTGGCTTATTAGTTGCCGGTACTAAATATCGTGGGGAATTTGAAGAACGACTCAAAAAAATCATGGAGGAAATTCGTCAGGCAGGAAATGTTATTCTGGTAATTGATGAAGTTCATACTTTAATTGGTGCTGGTGCTGCGGAAGGAGCTATTGATGCAGCAAACATCCTTAAACCTGCTTTAGCAAGGGGTGAATTGCAATGTATTGGTGCTACTACCCTTGATGAATACCGCAAACACATCGAAAGAGATGCGGCTTTAGCAAGACGTTTTCAGCCTGTTATGGTAGGTGAACCTAGTGTCGAAGAAACTATCGAGATTTTATTCGGATTACGGGAACGTTACGAACAACATCACAAGCTCAAAATTTCTGATGAAGCTCTCTGGGCCGCCGCTCAACTTTCTGATCGTTATATCAGCGATCGCTATTTACCCGACAAAGCCATTGACTTAGTGGACGAAGCCGGTTCAAGAGTTCGTTTGATGAATTCTCAGTTACCCGCAGAAGCAAAAGAGTTAGATAAGGAATTGAGGCAGGTTTTAAAAGAAAAAGACGAGGCAGTGAGATCTCAAGACTTTGATAAAGCCGGTGAATTGCGCGATCGAGAAATGGAAATCAAGAGCGAAATTCGTGGTTTAGCGGATCTGAAAAAGAAAAATCCTAAAGTCACAGATAACCCCATTGTCACTGAAGAAGAAATTGCTCATATCGTGGCTTCTTGGACTGGTGTACCTGTTCAGAAATTAACAGAATCTGAAGCGGATAAACTCTTACATATGGAAGAGACTCTTCATCAGAGAATTATTGGTCAGGAAGACGCTGTAAAAGCCATTTCACGGGCTATCAGACGAGCAAGAGTAGGTTTAAAAAATCCTAACCGTCCTATAGCATCTTTTATTTTTTCTGGACCGACGGGGGTAGGAAAAACTGAACTAACTAAAGCCTTAGCAACTTATTTCTTTGGTTCGGAAGAAGCAATGATTCGTTTGGATATGTCAGAGTATATGGAACGTCACACAGTATCCAAATTAATTGGTTCTCCCCCTGGCTATGTCGGCTATAACGAAGGTGGACAATTAACCGAAGCTGTACGTCGTCGTCCTTATACCGTAGTTCTTTTCGATGAAATTGAGAAAGCACACCCAGATGTATTCAACTTACTCTTACAAATCCTCGAAGATGGACGTTTGACTGATTCTAAAGGTCGTACTGTTGACTTCAAAAACACTTTATTGATTATGACCTCCAACATCGGCTCAAAAGTAATTGAAAAAGGAGGCGGAGGATTAGGTTTTGAACTAGAAAGCGATCATAGCGAATCTCAATATAATCGGATTAAATCCTTAGTTAATGAGGAATTGAAAAACTACTTCCGCCCTGAATTTCTCAACCGTCTTGATGAAATTATTGTCTTCCGTCAACTTAATAAAGGAGAAGTCAAAGAAATTTCTGAGATTTTACTCAAAGAAGTATTTGCTCGTTTAACGGAAAAAGAGATTCATTTACAAGTGACAGAGAAATTCAAAGAGCGTTTAGTAGAAGAAGGTTTCAACCCTGCCTATGGGGCTCGTCCTTTACGTCGTGCGATTATGCGACTTTTAGAGGATGTATTAGCGGAAGAAATTCTTTCTAAACGTATTCAAGAAGGAGATACAGCGATAGTGGATATTGACGAAGATGGAAAAGTTGCCATTAAAACTCAAACACCAAATCCTTTATTAGTGAAAGCCACTGTCTAAGGAAACCTGATATTAACTAAATTTTAAGGGGTGGGAATTGTCTCACCTTTTTTTTTACTCATTTAGTGGCATACTAACTCCTCAAGAGCCGATAATTTTTCCTATCATGAATTTAGAATTTTCAGAATCTATGCCCGTCAAAAAAGAAGTCGAAAATAATCTGCATAGCAAATTATTAGATTTATTAGTCGTAATAGTTAACTATCGCACCCCTCAATTAACAATTGATTGCTTACATTCTTTACTACCACAAATTCAAGATTTACCCTCAGCAAAAGTAGCCGTAGTTGATAATAATTCTGAAGATGATTCCCTTACTTTAATTCAAACTGCGATCGCCTCAAATAATTGGCAAAAATGGGTATCTGTAATTGCTTCTCCTATAAATGGCGGATTTTCCTATGGCAATAACTTAGCTATTCGCCCGATGATAGAATCAAATAGTTTACCTAAATATATTCTTTTGCTCAATCCTGATACGATTGTAAGAGAGAAAGCGATCAAAATATTAATGGAATTTATGGCTCAAAATTCTACCGTTGGTATCGCTGGAAGTCGATTAGAGTATTTAGACGCTACACCAGAGCATTCAGCATTTCGTTTTCGGACTTTATTCAGTGAAATAGATTCAGGATTACGATTAGGTATAGTATCAAAAATACTGAATCAATGGACAGTAACTTTTCCGATTTCCGATGAAAACTGTGTTACTGATTGGGTTTCTGGTGCTAGTATGATGATTCGGAGAGAGGTTTTTAAAGATATTGGTTTACTAGACGAAGGTTATTTTATGTATTGTGAAGAAATGGACTTTTGTCTTCAAGCAAAAAAAGCAGGTTGGAGTTGTTGGTATGTGCCTGAAAGTAGAGTAGTTCATTTTGTAGGACAAAGTTCAGGTATTGATCAAAAAGATAATAAACGAAAAAGAAGACCAAAATATTGGTTTGATTCTCGACGCAGATATTTTCTCAAAAATTATGGTTGGTTTTATACTGCATTAACAGATTTAATTTGGGTTTTATGTTATTGTCTTTGGAAGGTTAGACAATTTATACAAAAAAAACCAAATAATGACCCTTCGTATTTATTAATGGATTTTTGGATCAATACAGTGTTTTCTTATCCTTTTTTAGACAAATAAAAGAAGAATAGACTTCTGCACCAAGTCGGGCACTCTTGCAATGGGCACTCTTGCAATGGTTATTAAAATTGATGATTCCTCACCTTAAATAGATTTTAATTTTTATTTTGCACTCGTGTCTAATATAGCAATCCTAAATGATTCGTGGCAAAATCAACATCAAAAATTTGGAAGCAAGGAGTTTAAACCCATTGTTAAACTGAGATTTTAACATTTTCTACTAAAAATCATTACAAGAAAAAATGTTAGAATATTTAGACTCAGGATTACAACTAGGATGGTTAATTAATCCTCAACAAAAACAAGTGGAAATTTATCGCCCTAATCAAGGAGTAGAAATTGTGGATATGCCCGTTAATTTATCAGGGGAAAATATCTTACCAGAATTAAATGTAACTTTAGATTATTAATATTTTAAAGAGAAAAACTATGACTACTGTTTTAAATCTCAAATCAGTTACTTCTTTAAATAAAGAGCAATTTCATCAACTTTGTCTGAAGAATCCACAATTACAACTAGAAAGAAATCAAAGAGGAGAATTAATTATTATGCCCCCTGTTGGTGGTGAAAGTGGAGAAAAAGAAGCTGATTTAATTGGTGATTTAATTATTTGGAATCGTCAAAAAAAATTAGGCAAAGTTTTTAGTTCATCAACTATATTTAGTTTACCAAATGGAGGCGATCGCAGTCCTGATGTAGCATGGGTATCCTTAGAAAAATGGCAAAAATTAAGCCCAGAAGAAAAAGAAGGTTTTCCGCCAATTTGTCCTGATTTTGTGATTGAATTAAGGTCAAAAAGTGATAGATTAAAACCATTACAAGAAAAAATGTTAGAATATTTAGACTCAGGATTACAACTAGGATGGTTAATTAATCCTCAACAAAAAC
>NZ_VRZC01000219.1 GCF_016743215.1 Geminocystis sp. GBBB08 | reverse complement strand
TGTCTTTTTTTTACCATCTAAAGGCTCAAATAATGGTTCATAACCTTGTAACTTATAATAGAACTATTGCAAAATTAAAATAAACAATATTTTTTTTGATGATTCGGAGTGTGTAAGGAGCGTGCTGCGCAGCAGATCCCTGCGGGATCGCCTCCGAAAAAAAATCAATTTATTCACTAACAAGATAATAAATATTTATATATTACTAGAAATACCTATTAACTAAAACCCAATTAATTTGTTGAAAATTGTCTTCATAAACAATAATTTTTATAGTTTTTAATTTAGGCTTCTTTTTGCTTTATTTCACAATTATAAATTCCCGCAATTAAGTTAAATCTTAATCCAAATCTTTTTCTTCTATTTCGATACCTTTCTGATAATATTCTAAATATTTTCAGCTTTCTGTTAACATGTTCTCTTACTATTCTTTCTCTATTTATTTCTTTATTTATTCTTTTTTCTTCTTTGGTTAATTTATAATTTTTTCTTTTTTATAAGGTATTTGGCTAAGTTTGTGTATTTTTTTGATTCCCTGATAACCTTTATCAACTAAACATTTTATTTTGGCAATCAATGGTAATTTACTTTTCTTAAATATTTTAAAATCATGTTCTTGCCCTCGTCCATTGACATAGCAAATAATTTCTAAATTAGCTTGATTTATCACTAATTGTGATTTTAAAGTATGTTCCTTTCTTTTTCCACTATAGTAGATTTTTTGACCTTTTTTTGGTCTTTCTATGGGGCTTTCGGTCACCTCAATAAGTATAGTCTCAATTCAATTTTCAGAACAAGATAATGCTTTTTTACCAGGCAAAGAAAAAAATCCCGAAGAAATTAAAATTTTTTCTATTTTTTGAACTACTCGACAAATAGTTGATTCAGAAACGTTCCAATCTTCAGCTATATGAAAGTAGGTTCTATACTCTCGAAAATATTGTAATGTAACCAAAACCTGTTCTTCCAAAGTTAGTTTTGGTTTTCTTCCCAGTTTTTTCAGTTGTTTATTTTTGACGATTTTTACAAGTAATTGATAAGTTTCTTTGGTGACACCAAATCTTCTTTTAAACTTTTTGGACACCAATTTTTCTATTTTTTTCATTTTCATAAGCTAATCTTATGTTTTCTGTTTGCGTGCTGCTACCCTGTGCCAAAGGCCATCGCTGATAATAACAAATTATGACCCTCTATTTTTATGTCAACTTAGTTTTGCAAGAGATCTATTGGATCATTAACTCTTGAAAATGCGATCGTCTTTCTTGTTAGGTTGAGGTAACAAAACCCAACATTATTATCTTTAATTATTTGATGGTTGTTGGGTTGCACTTCATTTAACCCAACCTACTTTTTAGTTAAGAATGCGATCGCCCGTCTATACAGTAAGAATTACATAAATGGATTTGTCGTGAAAAAAATGAAGAATTAGCGATCGAAATTATTGCTTTAACCCAACAAGGTAAAGTTATCCCTTTAAGCGAATCTTTAGCTATTCTCACTTCACAAGTATCTCGCAAATTTAAGCTAAGTTTCGCCGATGCAATTATTGATGCCACTGCCTTATAAGAAAAAGTGTAAATTATTACATTTGATGATCATTTCGAGAATTTACCAAATGTGAAATATTTTTCTAAAAAACCTGATATTAATGCTGAAGATTAATTTATCTTGACAAGCCAGTAAAAAGTTAGAAAAGTTACCTAGTAAACAAGGAAAACAAATAGCGACAAAAATCAATGCACTAAAAATTAATCCTTATCCTCAAGATTCTCTCAAATTAAAGGGATATTCTTATCACAGAGTTGATATAGGAGAATATCGTATTGTTTATCATGTTGAAGATGAAATATTAGAAATTTTACTCATTGAAAAACGTAATGATGATGAGGTTTATAAAAAACTAAAAAGAAAAGTTTAACAGACTTATTTACGATCGATCCCTTCTTGATACAATCATTGTAATCGATCGACATTCTCATCTGAAGTTTCTCTGAAATTTTCTTTCTTTTATAATAGACAAGAACATCTTATTACACTTGTTCTAAAAGTTCTAAATATTTATCCCTTGAGATACCAGCCGTTTTTAAATTAGTCATAATATGGGTTACGGCAACATTGCGAGGACTGGTTTTTATTACTACAGGGCGAGATACATTAGGTTTAGTGAGAATTAAATGATCGCCTTTTTGACCCTTAACGGTAAATCCTTCCAATTCAAAGATTTTGACAAGTTTTTGATAAGGAATTGATGTAATTTTAGCCATATTTTAAGCGATCGCCATCAACTCCGAAACAACTGGTTTACGAGGCAACCAAACATTATTTTCCCGAATAAAACCTGCCTCTTGCAAAACTTCCTGTAAAGTATTCATTTCCTCACACTCTTCTAAAAATGCCATTAAGGCTTCTCGTAAGGATGCTTTAGCTTCTTCGATCGTTTCACCGAAACTAGAGACATTCAATTCGGGGCAAATACCTACATATAAATCATCTTCTTGAAAAATCTCACATTTGACTTGTATATTGTTGAGCATATTTCTATTTACTCTATGTTAATAATCTTTGCTATCAAATATATTATCGTTTTGAGGATTCGATCGAGCCCTTCTTGTTATGATAATTGAGATGCGATCGACCATGAACAATAAATCAAAAGTTTCGAGTATAATAATCATCAATAGTTTTTTATAGCAAGTTTATAGAGACGGATTATGACAAAACTCTCCATTGATATACCTATTAAAAATATTGCAGAATTAATAACCTCTATGAACAAACAAGAAATTGAAACCTTATATCTTCTTTTAACAGAAGAAGGGGCAGAACTTTTGGAGAGGAAAAATGATGTTTTAGTCAAAAGATTAAAATTTTTAGACAGAGACGAAGCCTTCGATGTATAAAGATCAATATCATCCAAGAATAAAAAAAGACTTGAAAAAACTTGCTCCACAAATTCGTGAAGAAATCAAGTATAAATATATACCCAATATTTTATTATCCCCTGATATAGGTCATAATCTCGAAGGTGATTTAAGCGGCATTCTTTCTTATCATATTACGATCATCAAGCAACAATATCGCATTGCCTATATTGTCGATGAAGATATGAAAACAGTCTTTATTCTTATGATTGGTAAAAGAGGAGATTTTTATACTCTGTTGAAAAGAAGAATTACATAATTTAAAGATGCGATCGCACCTTCCTTCTATAATGGTTAAAGTTCGATCGTACCTCATCCTCTATTACTAATTTAAGACATCATTTTTCTCACTTCATAAAAGTTCTTTAAATTGAGCAATAGTTAAACCTGAACCCTTGATAATTGTTGCCATCGTATAAGCATTAATGGGATTTGCCCTAGGAATTGTAATAATATGTTCTCCATCTGTCATGGTGATATGTTTTCCCTGACGAATAACTCTAAAACCGATTTTTTCAAAGGCTTTAATTGCCCTTAAATGATTGATACCGGGAAGATTAGGCATAGTTTGGCTTAACCTCTAAATAAATAGATTCAATACCCTTATTTAATTCTGCCTTTACTTCCAAATAAACGGCGATCGCATCTTGGATATTTTCGATGGCTTCCTCTTTCGTCTCTCCTTGAGAAGCACAACCGGGTAAACTAGGACACCAAACATGATAGCCTTCTTCTGTTTTTTGCAAATTAACTTGATAACGCATAATGTGAATTGATAAATAAGGCTCAACTAAATCAATTATAATCTAGGACATAATTTTTCTTACTTCTTGAATAGGTAAATCTAACGCTTCGGCAATTTGTTCAGCATTTAATCCTAACCTCATTAAACGGGGAATCGTCTCTCTTTTAATCTTCTTTTGTGTGGACTCAATTAAAATTTTTTCATCACTAATAACATCCTCATTTTCTTCTATTTTAGACTGAGAATTAGGACAAAAATTAAACTTATCAATTTTGCTTTGATTAACAACAAACTGATAATTTTTAGCTATTATTCTGTCAACAGTCGCTTTTAAATTATACTTATTTATATCTTCATTTAAAGTTTTTGAAAGGAGTCGCCAGAGTTTATAGGCTTCATCTTTCGCATGACTAGCACTGCATTTATATTCTTTAGCAATATCCTTATATTTTTCGCCATTTAAGACACCTTTTAATATCGCAACCTGCAAACTATCGATGTGCTTTCCCGTAGAGTCATACAGCAATTCATCTAAATAGTTCACCAGTTCTTGAGTATCCATAACTATTATTCAACTTTGATTTCAGTCTTTATCAGTTATTTTAAGCTAAAAGAAGTCTTTTGTAATAATTTTTTATAAAACTTCCTTCTTTATCAGTCTTACATTCAAATAAGAACTAAATACAATAAAAAAATAAATCATTGATGGAGAAAAAATGAGTAATATTGTTCCATATAATTATAACGATGATAACATTCAACCAACTATTAGACAAGAAGGTAAACAAATCATTTTTACCGCTCAATCAGATTCTTCTGATACCGATGCACGTCTGCGTGACTATCTAATGACGAATTATCCTGATAGACATATAGTAAAAACAAGAAATTATATAGTTCGAGTCCTCAAGCGTCGTGAATGGGATAATCGGAGAGGATTGATGAGTATCGGAGATCGCAATAGTGGTGTTGAAGAGTATGAAGTTATTAACCATTGTGAAATTATTACAGAACCAAGACCAATTGCGGAATCTTTTTGGATTAAGTTATTTGGATTGTAAATTTAATAAAATATTGCGATATGCTATTTATACTTGGAGTCACGTTCACAATCTTAATCTCATTTTTTAAACTAATCGGTTTTGTTCAATGGGATTGGTGGACTGTAACAGCCCCAATCTGGGGAACAGTTTCATTGGTGTTACTATGCTTAGTAACATTTGGTTTATTTTATTTGTTAGTATTATCAGGACGAAAACAACAGCAAATAGATCTAAATCAAGAAACTTCTTTAAGTCGTTTTACTTTATGGCTTTTTACACCATTTCGCTCGGTTGGTTATATTGGAAAGTTACTTATTGTATTGTGGCTTGGGTTCATTTTTTATAAACTCTTGGGTTGGGATGCAAGTTGGTACATCGTAATGGCACCTGTTTGGATTCCTATATTACTTGGTCTTTTGTTCTTAGTTAGTGGAGGTTTGGTCTTTATTCTTTTTGTTGGCATTGTCTGAAATTAATAGACATAGTAAATGTAGGGTGGGCATTGCCCACTGTTTCAATGTTTTTAGGAAATTAAACTTTAATTCTTTGATAAGGAGATGAAATCTCTTTTTTGCCATTATAATAAACCGTTTCTATCCATAATTC
>NZ_VRZC01000218.1 GCF_016743215.1 Geminocystis sp. GBBB08 | reverse complement strand
AAGAAAAATTAGTAATTTGGTGGGATAAAAATGAAGAAAGATGGCGAGTATTTGCTGATAAATGTCCTCATCGACTCGCACCTCTTAGTGAAGGTAGAATTAATGAAGAAGGTTTATTAGAATGTCCTTATCATGGTTGGGCATTTTCAGGTAAAGGGAATTGTGAATTAATTCCTCAACAAGTAATAGGAAATAATGGGGAAAAATCTCCTCGTAGTTGTGTTAAATATTATCCAACGTTTATTCAACATGGCTTATTATTTGTCTATGCTGGAAATCCTGAAAATGCATTTTTAACTCCGATACCACTAGTTGAACCATTAAAAGAAAATGAAGAAAATTGGACAATTATTAATACCTTTAGAGATATTCCTTATGATGCTTTAACTTTATTAGAAAATGTGTTAGATTCTAGCCATATTCCTTATACTCATCATGGTTCAGTTGGTAATCGTGCTAATGTTTCTCCAGTAGAATTAGAAGTTATAAAAGCCGATAGACAAGGTTTTTCAGGAGTGTGGCAAGAAGGACCAAGGAAAGGTAAATTAGGCACACAATACACAACTTTTATTGCTCCGAATTTAATGTGGCATGACTTGACATCAAAGCAATTTGGACGAACCATGACGGTAGTTTATGCAACCCCAATAAGTAAAGGAAAATGTCGATTATTTGCTATATTTCCTTTTCAATTTTCATCTAAAATACCTGCATTATTTATTAAGTTAACTCCTCGTTGGTATTCTCATATTAACCAAAATAATATTCTTGAAGATGATCAAATTTTTTTACATTATCAAGAACGATTTTTAGAACAATTAGGAGGCAGTGATAAATTTGCCCAAGCTTATTATTTACCAACCAAAGCAGATTTATTTATTCAAGAATTAAGAAAATGGATTAATAAATATAATGCTCAATTATTTCCCAATCAACCTTTTCCTGAAACTCCTACTAATGATATTTTATTAGAAAGATATTATTCTCATACAGAAAAATGTGGTAGTTGTCAAGAAGCGTTAAAAAATATCAAAACAATTCGTTTAATTTTAATAATTATTACTGGCATTTTATGGTCAATAACTCCTTTAATGAGTTTATATATAAATAATTTATTACCCTTGTTTATGATAATTTTTTCTGTAGTAAATATCATAATTTTTTCTATCTATTTATATTTAGGTAAAATAGAAAAAAGATTTTATGAAGGGCAAATAATCCCTCCTAGAAATAAGTAAAATCTTATCAATGGATAATCACTAAAGCATTAAATTTGTTACCTAGTTTAGAAAAAGATGTTAAAGTTTTTATGGAAATGATAAATTACCTTTATTAAGAAGTTATAACTGCGATGCGATCGCACCAATTCATCATCCTAACGACACGCTGTGTGATCAAACCTTTCAATTCATTAACCTTCAAATCCATCAATTTTTCGGGGGAAAAGAGATTTTAGTTACAATGAATGTGGAAAAAGCTCTAAACTATCAGTCAGTTAAAAAGTATGTTAAAAAGCTATGAAGCTATCTATGAAAATGGGCAAGTAAAATGGTTGGAAGATACACGAAAAGTTACTTCCACCCGTGTTATTATCACCATTCTTGAAGAATCATCTAAAAGTGTTTTTAGCCATCGTCAACCTCCTGAATTTATAGAGGGGAAAGGAAAACATTAGGAGATATTGTTAGCCCTATTGTTAGTGAAGATAACTGGAAATGTTTGAAATGATTATTCTTGAAAAATGTCCCCTAAAAAATCAAACTATAAACAGTCTAATCACTTAAGAAGATATTAAAAATTATGAATATAGCAACTATAGATATAAATAAAGCCTTGACAAAACTACAGATATTATTTAGTTAATCTAAGACTAATATAAAATCAAGATAGTAATAATAAAAAATAGCTTTCACCTATAAAGAAACTATGATAAATATTGAAACTAAAATATTAGAAACTTTGGGGAAAATGCCAGTATCTTTGCAAGAAGAATTATTGCATTATGCAGAGTATCTTCAGGAAAAATATCAGCAAAGTAGTATGAATTGCTCAAATGACAGTGATGTTGTCAACGATTTTCGTATCTCTTGGCATGAAGCGATTACAGGGCAAACTATTCCAGTTAGTCAAC
Source organism: Geminocystis sp. GBBB08 (assembly GCF_016743215.1). Lineage (GTDB taxonomy): Bacteria > Cyanobacteriota > Cyanobacteriia > Cyanobacteriales > Cyanobacteriaceae > Geminocystis. The sequence goes on along the minus strand of NZ_VRZC01000218.1, from coordinate 3,204 downwards.
TTTGGAAAGGTTTAGAAGATGACGAATAATCTGAAAATTATAATATATGCTAATGTCAAATTTTAGCCTAATTGACGTAATCTTAAGTGAAATGACAATAATATTATTCAGGATATAACACTGATAATTAAATCACTTTAAAAAAGACATGAATAAGAAAAAGTTATTAGCTAAAATACTAGGAGGAAGTAAAAATGTTAAATTTAGTGAATTTGAAATATTATTAAAAGGCTTCGGTTTTGAGTTAGCAAGAATTAATGGTAGTCATCATATTTATAATCGAGATGATATACCAGAAATTATTAATATTCAAAATAAAAAAGGACAGGTTTCTCCCTATCAAGTCAAACAATTTTTAGCATTGATTGAAAAATATAATTTAACTTTAGATAAAGAGGAATAAAATATGCAAGACTATCATATTAATATATTCTATAGTGAAGAAGATCAAGGCTATATTGCTGATATTCCTGATTTAAAATTTTGTTCTGCTTACGGAAAAACTCCAGAAGAGGCATTACAAGAAGTTTTAATTGCCAAAAAAGCATGGTTAGAAGTTGCTAAAGAAAAAAATAAACCCATTCCTTTGCCTAAATATAAACCAATTATTTATCAAATTGCTGGATAGTTAAATGTCGATTTTTAAACTTTAATATAAAAGAGAAATAGCTTCTCCTATTTGTTTAACTTTTATCACTAATTCGGGGGGATTAATTACCTTAACTTGCCCACCAAAACCGACAATCCATCGTAATAAATCAATATCTTCTAATGACCATATTGGTAATTTTACTTGAAAACGATTAGGAAAGTTTTTATCTTCTGTTTTCTTAAGAGTAAAAAGGGGATTTGTTTCATTATTTTTATGAAGACGGGGAGACATTTTCATTTGTTGTAAGGGGAAGGGATTTGTACCTTCACTGATAAACTTAAAAATATAATCATTAAACCATAATTCTATAGTTATTTCGGCTTTACTTTTCTGTTTACTATCTAAATATTGTTTTTGCAATTTAACATTATTACCAAGAAAGATTCCGCCACTAGCTTGATATAGTTTTTGTAATTTATTTAAAGCGTTTATTTGTTGGTTTATATCTCTTAATTGATTAGTTTTTCTACCCAAAAATAGCCTATCTAATCTTTCAAACTTAAATAAACCTTTGTCTATTCCCTCTGCATATTCATAGGCTAAATACCAACCAATGTTATGAAAAACTATTTGTAATGGATAAGCTAAAAAATAATTATTGTTATTAGTATTAATTTGATTATTTTGATGGTTATTTTGAGTAAATTTGGCACTACCTGAAAAGCGATTTAATTCTAATAATTCACCAGAGGCTATCGCACCTTCTAAGACATCAATTTTTATCGCTAAAGAATCATTAGGAAGACTGTTTAAATCGACAATGTTTTTATTATAAATTGCCCTGACGGGATAACTTTCGGGGTGAGCAATTTTAGGATCTCCGAGACGATTTTTAAAGGTTTCATAAATGGATAATGCAACAGGATCTGATAAACTATTAGCTTGGGCTTCTAATAGGCGAAAGACTTTAATTAAATCTGTTTGAGATAAAATTCCAGTACCGATAAAATAGCCTTTTTTCAGGGTAAAATCGGGTAAAATACCAAAGGGTTTTAAAACTTTTTCTATATCTTTACGAATACTATCACCACAGTTAATGTTAATAATTTGTTCATCTAGCATGGCGTTAACTAAACTTTGCAAACATCCTTCTTTTTTTTGGTAAATTAGGGGATGATGGATAATAAAATGAATGGTTTTTATTAGTCTGGTAAATGGTTCAATATCTGAGTAGGGATGGGTTACTAAATCATCAATATTTACTATTTCAATATCTGGTAATGGTTCATAATTTTGTTGATTAATAATGCCCATTTTCTCTAACCAGATTAAGTCTTGTTTAATGGCTTCTGGTTGGGCATAAATAGGGCTTATTTTCTTGGCTAAAATGGCACAAATTTCTGCTATTTCACTGTCAAATTTAATCTCATCTCCAAAAATTTCTGTGATTAATTAGGGGTTGGATTCTGAGAGGTTGCCGAGGTTAGGATATTTAATTATTAAGCTGATGAGGTGGAAAAGTCGATCGAAGTCTAGTAATCTTGAATAAGGATGAAATTGTATTTTACTATTGGCGGTGCGATTAGTGCGATTAACTTTTACTCGATTTAATTTTGAGATTTGATCATTAAACTGATTTACTTCTAATTTACCATCTTTAAAGGGTATGTCATAAACAGCTAAAAAACCCTCCGCAGGAAGGGGAGGAAAATTTCTGAGGGATTGATATAAATTAGTTATAACATCATCTGGTACTTGTCGAGAACGTTTTTTATTCCAGTCTAAACAAACATTTAAAGGAGTTTTTAAATACCAACCAATCCAGTTAACATTTTCATATTGTGCTAACTTTTCCAAAAGACTAATTCGCCACCATCTTTGAGCGTTAGTGGCATCATAAATCATCGGTTTTCCTGCTTGAATATAATTGTCAATTTGTTTAAATATTTCCGCTTCAATTAACTGCCAATCTCCTTGTATATTTTCATCTCCAAAAAGTTGTTTCCTAGTGTTATCTGTAGAGATAAATTGATAATTTGAGTCTTGGTTAATAATGTATTTGGCAAGAGTAGATTTTCCGCTACTAGGGCAACCAATTAAAATGTGTGAAATCATAGGTATATTAAAAGTTAAGATTCATTTGATAATTGATAAATTCTTTTAGAGATTTCTTGCATAAACCAGTCAGTTACTTTATGAATTTGCAAAAAATTTTCTTTATCAAAATATAATTTTTTTGCATACTTCATTTTATTTTCATTTAATTGCTGTTCCAAACTAAAACTACTTCCATGAGGATTTAAACTTCTTATTTTGTTCATATTATTAAGTATATTTTGATATTCTTTTAATTTAGGAGCGGTATTATAAAAATCTTTTTTAATCATTTCTAAAAACAATTGAGTAAAGGCAGGAAAACTATTTTTTATTTGCATTATTTGATTATAATCTATATAAATTTTACCGATTTTTTTTAGATTATTGACTTGTATATAAGAAGAAGAATCAACAATTATATTAGGAAAATTCCAATTACTATTTTCACTTTTCTGTTCACGTTCATAATAATTTTTCTTAACTCTATTATAGGCATCTAAAAATAATGTATCTTT
>NZ_VRZC01000217.1 GCF_016743215.1 Geminocystis sp. GBBB08 | reverse complement strand
CTTCAAAGTTAGAGACTAATTGATAATTTCCTAAAACATTAATAGATTCTTGTTCAATCGCTTTTTGGATACTTTCTTGGATTAATTCCTCTAAAACAGCACCTTTTACTCTTTGACTACCTAAACGTTGCAATAAAATTGGTCGAGGTACTTTTCCTTTACGAAATCCTGAAATATTGGAAGTTTTTGCTATTTCTTTTAAAACTTTTTCGTAGGTATTTTTTGATGTTTCTGCAGGAATCTCGATTTCTAAACCGATTTGACTAGCAGGAAGTTTTTCCTGTGTTATTTTCATAAAAATTACTATTTTTTCCTTTTAACGAATCGCACTTGTACGATAATATTTTATCTTTATAATACTTGTTTAGCAGACAAATTTTGCTCAACTTTTCTAATATATCATGAATGAGGAATAAGAAATGATAGATTAGCAAAGGGTTTAAACTTTTTGTTGGGAATTAGGAATAAATAATACTTATGACTGACTTGAAACCAGACACCGGAAACTTATTAACTTCAAAAATTCTTTGATCAAATTCAGATCTAATTAATAATTTAAACTGTATTATTAATCACAATTACTATAAGAAAGACATGAGCAGTTGTAAAATAAGATAAATTTAAAAGCAGATCATCTATATTTAGAACTTCCCATGAAAATAGCTATTTTATCTCAAGATAGTAGCCTTTATTCCACAAAAAGATTAAAAGAAGCAGGAGAAAAACGGGGGCATGAAATGAAGGTAGTTAATTATCTTCGATGCTATATGAATATCACTTCCCATAAACCAACTGTTGTCTATGGTGGGAAAACTTTAGAAAATTTTGACGCTATTATCCCTCGCATTGGTGCATCGAAAACTTTTTATGGTTTAGCGGTAGTAAGACAATTTGAGGTAATGGGAGTGTTTAGTGCCAATGAATCTCAAGCTATTTCTAGATCTCGTGATAAGTTGCGTTGTGTACAAATTTTAGCACGAGAAGGTATCGGTTTACCCGTAACGGGTTTTGCTCATGATACGGAGGATATTGATGGCTTAATTGAAACCGTAGGAGGAGCACCTTTAGTAATTAAGTTATTAGAAGGAACTCAAGGTATAGGTGTAGTTTTAGCAGAAACTTATCAAGCCGCAAAGTCGGTAATTCAAGCCTTTAAAGGATTAAATGCGAATATTTTGGTACAAGAATTTATTAAAGAGGCAGGAGGTGCTGATATTCGGTGTTTTGTCGTAGGAAACAAAGTTGTAGCCGCTATGAAACGTCAAGGTCCTGAAGGTGATTTTCGCTCTAATCTTCATCGAGGAGGCACGGCAGAAAAAATTAAACTTACTCCAGAGGAAAGAAGTACAGCTATTCGCTCGGCTAAGGCGATGGGGTTGCGGGTTGCAGGGGTAGATTTATTACGCTCAAATCATGGCCCTGTGGTGATGGAGGTTAACTCTTCTCCTGGTTTAGAAGGCATTGAAAAAGCTAGTCAAATCGATGTTGCTGATAAGATTATTGATTTTATCGAGAAAAACGTTGAAATAGGTAATAGTACTCGTGATCGCATTCAGTTTTAATTTAATTTAAGGCATAAATCTTTTACTACAAGCTACTTAAACATATTTTCTTTCAAAAAATCTAAAATACTTGAAATGAAGAACAGATGACTGTATAACTGAAAATTAGTTCATGAGAAGATGTTGTAAAATAGAGAGGAATAAGCATAATCACTTTTGAATATTATTTAATTAGAGAATCATATTTATGGGTACAAAATTGTACGATACACGTCTTGATTTGAGCGTTGAAATTCGTCAGCAAGTAACGGATATTTTAAATCAGACTTTAGCTACTACTTTGGATTTAAAAACTCAAACAAAACAAGCCCATTGGAATGTCAAAGGAAATAACTTTTTGCAACTTCATGAATTATTTGATGAATTAGCTGGAGAATTAGATGAGTATGTTGATTTAATCGCTGAAAGAATAACAGCTTTAGCCGGTGTGCCATTAGGTACTGCTCGTGTCGCTTCTCAAAATTCATTAATTCCTGAATATCCTCTTGATTTTGTTACAGGTGTGGATCATCTTACCGCTTTAGCTGATCGATTTGCTACCTATGGCTCTCATTTACGAGATGCCATCGCCAAAACTGGTGATTTGGGAGATGCTGATACTTCGGATTTATATACAGAAATTTCTCGTACTATTGATAAACGTCTATGGTTTTTAGAAGCTCATTTATATAAATAGTTCTCAATTTGTAGGGGTGAATAGGATTCGCCCTTGAGGGATAGTGAAAAATTTTTCAACTGAAAATTAATCATAAATTACGATGAATAAAAAAATTATTATTTTAGATGATTTAGAGGAACAAAGTCAGTTTTTCTTACGGTTACTTAATGAAGCAAATTATTGGGTATTAGTTACGGAAGAAGAATTTGAATTATTGGATTTAATTTATAGAGAAAAACCCGATATTATTTTATTAAGTGCAACTTTAAAACATAAAGACAGTTATTTGATTTGTAAGAAAATTAAGTTGTTAGAAATTGGGGAAAATATTCCTGTTATTTTTATTAATAGAGATCAACATTATTTTGAGGCTGAAACTATCTTTAACTCTGGTGGCTCTGATTATATCAGTTATCCTTTTAGTTCTGCGGAAATTTTACACCGCATATCTATACAAATACAGTTAAAAACGATGGAAGAACTTTTAAAAGAAAAAACCAATCAGTTGCATAAATTAATTCCCCATTATCAAAAACTCAAATTAGCCCTAGAAAAAGCTAAATTAGAATTAGCTAATATAGCTCAAAAAGATCAGTCTAGTTTTTTACCACAACGAGAAGGATTTGAGAAAATTTTACAACAAGAATGGTTAAGAGGGGCTCGTCAAAGATCTTCTTTTGGCGATTTAGCGGGAACAAATATTTCCTTAATTATGGCGAAAATTAATGATTTTACTGCTTATCAAAATAATCATGATTCCGATTTAGTCGATAATTGTATCAATATTGTAGGTAAAACTTTACAGTCGATGGTAAAAAGACCTGGAGATTTAGTTGGTAATTTTTCTCAAGGTTTATTTGTCATTTTATTACCTAATACAGATCAAGATGGTGCTGAAACAGTAGCACTAATGATCGCTTCTAAGTTAGAAAGTTTACAAATTCCTCACCATTATTCAGATTTTAGTGAATATATTAGCTGTAGCTTTGGTATTGCTACGGGTATTCCTAGTCAAGCATTACCTCCCACAATTTTGATGGAAGTAGCTGAAAATGCTCTTAATAATGCCTTATCTCAAAAACAAAATAATATAATTGTCATTGATAATTTTTAAATTCCTAATTTTTAATCATTTTTACTAATTTATCACTGACTTTTCTCAATACCCCATTAATAAAACGATAACCGTCATCGTCAGAATAACTTTTTGCAATTTCGATGGCTTCATTAATAGCCACTTTATGATCTATATTTAAAAAAGCCATTTCTGCTACGGCTAAACGCAAAATATTAGCATCGATTTGGGTTAAACGACTTAAAGTCCAATCGATCATTACCTCATTTAAAATAGCTTCAATTTCTACTCTACGGCGATCAACTGTACCAATTAATTCTAAAGCATATTCTCTCACTTCATGTTGACGGGATAATTGCACAAATTCAGGAATTTCAATAACACTACCAAGACGATTAATGGCTTTTTGAGTTAAAGCGATAGATTCTTTTAGCATACTTCTAGCACTACCTAAATTTGTAGCACGAGTTTCACTTTTAAATAACTGATCGTTACTACGATTTAATTCATCAGATGCGGTTTCAATGGCATTTTCAATCTCTATAGATAAAGTGCGAATTGCGCTGAGAATCAGATCGTTAATTTCAATATCTTCAAGTTGTTCTAATTTTCCCCTAATTTGACTTAAGCTAAGTAAGGATAATATTCTAGCAGTTCTTCTCGGTTGTTGACGAATGGACATTTTATTCGATTCTTAAATATCAGTAGCAATAAATAATATAGTTGAACAATCATCATGAAGTACAAAAAAAATTGAAGTCTCCTTTTTCAAGGAGGATTTAGGAGGATCAAATCGTACTTGATAACTGTGATAATTGCTATAAACAATTAATTTAATCATTAATAGCCAATATTCAACTATACACTAATTAATACTTTAACAATGAGTTTGATTATTATAGTTGAAGAAAAATGTTTAATCGGCTCATAGATTTTTATTCCTATTCCTCTAATTTTGGGTTACGTTTACCCGTAGAAAGCCAGTAAATCGGAGCAACTAAGCTATAAGGGCGCCAATGATGAGGATTTTTGATGATTGATTTTGTACCTTCCCTATTACGGCTGATTTTCTGAGAATTTGGTTCAGGAAATTGAGATCCTAAAACACCGAAAGCTGAAGTAGTAAAATAAGCTACATCTCCTATATTGATATTTTTCCATGCTTGTAGTCGGCGATAAAGTTGAGGGAAACGGTTATTAGCAATTTTTTCTGCAAATTGACGATTAATCCATAATTCTGATTGTTCACATTTACTAAATGTTACTGCAATTCTTCTTTTTTCTCTTTCTAAATCTGCTTGATTTAAAGCTAATAAAAACTTATCAATTCCATTCGCATATTCCTCATCTTTACGGTATGATGTGCCATCAATTAACAACATAATTCCTGTGGATTGAAGACAGTCATCTAAATAATCATCTAATAAAGGATCTGCAATTTTATACATTATATCTGTGAAAAATTCTCCGGCATAATCTTTACAATTAACTGTTAATTTAACCTGATTTGCTAAAGTTATATTCAAGGTATAATCTTTAATGTTATCAATATTAGCATTAAGATCTGTCGGTTCTAATTGTAATCCTTGTTCGAGAATATTTTGTGCCTTTGTGACTAATTCTTCTGCATTTTCTCCAATGGGAATAATATTTCGTACAAAACTATCTTTACTGGCATTCGGATAATAAGCAAGGGAAGCCATATACGTTGTTTTTCCTGACTGGCGATCGCCAATGACTCGAATAGAGGCGTTTTCTTCTATATATTCAGAGGAATTTTTAAGTTTATTAAGAATATGTTTTAACATTTTTAAAATATTATCAATTTGGAGAATAGTCTTAAGAATAGATTTTAAAACATTAACAAGAACTCTATTATAAAATTACTGATTTTTCTATTTTAGAGTATTTAGCTTCTAGTAAAAAGTATGATAATTCAGTTCAAAATTTTCCAAAATTAATGAATGTATTGGAGCAATGGCAAGAATTTTATAAAAAAATTATAGATATTTGTGAACAATATTCGGCTAATAAGTATCAACAACTGGGTGAATTTAAACAAGATATTTCAGGATTATCTATCTATGAAACTTATAAAGAATATTTATCTTTATTTTAAAGGATTCATC
>NZ_VRZC01000216.1 GCF_016743215.1 Geminocystis sp. GBBB08 | reverse complement strand
TTACCTCTGTTAACTATAGTCAACAACCATCAACTTTAGTTTCTCAAGGAAAATTACCCTCAGAAAATTCAGAATTAACTCCCATCTCTATTCCTGTAGAATCTCCACCTAAAATTACCGCCGATGATTTAGGAAAACCGTTAAGTTTAACTGTAAATAAAGCAACATCCCAGTTTCGCATAGATGAAAAACCTTCTGTAAAATTTAACACCAGCAAAAAATTAATTATTACCTCTCGTCAAGGCAATTCTCGTCAGTTTAATTTTAATTACAATTCTTCTTTCTTTGAAATAGTCCAAAATACGGAAAATACTCAAAATACAGAAAATACTCCAAACATCTCTGAAACAAATCCTAATCCTCCTAATATAGTGGAAATTTTAGCTGATGAACAAGAATATTTAGATCAACAACAAATTATCAAAGCTAAAGGAAATGTGATTATTCGCTTCTCTAACGGCATTCTTATTGCAGACGAAGTTTTAATCAATTTAGTCGATCGCATAGCCGTAGCCCAAGGAAATGTCACTTTAAAAAGAGGAGATCAATCCCTCAGAGGCGATCGCTTTGAATATTACTTTGTGCAAGATAAAGGAATTATATTTAACGCTAACGGCGAAATTTATCAACCAAGTCTAGCTCAAGATTTTCGTAGCGATATAGCGAATAATCCTTTACCCCAAAAACCTTTAAGTTGGCAATTTGAAGCTAATCAACCTTTAAGAAGGGTAGTTTCTGCTGAAGGTTTTAGTTTTGCCGTTGGTAGCATCAGAGAATATTCTTTAGTGGGAAGAGGAAACGGAGGAAATCCAGCTACCATGGGTGGGCAAGTTAACCGTTTTCGTTTTCAAGCTGAAAAAGTAGATTTTGATGGTGACAGTTGGAATGCTACTAATATTCGTATTACTAATGATCCTTTTTCCCCTCCTGAATTTGAAATTAGAGCCGATACTGCCAAATTAAGGAATATATCACCATTTCAAGACGAATTAACCACGACAAAGTCTCGTTTAGTGTTCGATCAACGTTTGTCTATTCCTCTGTTTCAAGATCGTTTAATCTTTGATCGTCGTAATCGTCGCCCTGGATTATTTTCCATAGGTTTTGATGGGGAAGATTTAGGCGGTTTATTCATTGAAAGAGATTTTGAAATCTATACCGATGAGAAAACTATTTTTACCCTTACTCCTCAAATTTTATTACAAAGGGCATTTTTCCCCGATTCTTTCTTTGATGAAAATGCCATCAATCCCGATGATAACGGTGGTTTATTCAATCCTTCTAGTTATGGTTTAGTAGCAAAATTAAACACGAATTTTAGCGATCGCACTAATCTTAATTCAGTTATCCATTTGACAGGTTTAGACTTAGATAATATCGATAATCGTCTTCGGGCTAGTGTACAATTAAACCAAAAAGTAGGAAATTTAAACGCCCCTCATAACTTTAGTTTGCAATATAACTACAGAGATAGATTGTTTAACGGTTCATTAGGATTCCAAACAGTACAACAAAGTTACGGATTAGTCGTCACCTCTCCTTATAATCAAATTAGTGAATCAAGATTTGGCTTTATCTATCAAGGCTCAATACAAAATATTACTGCCGACACCGATAGACAAGAATTGTTAGGCAACAATCCTCGAAATAATCTCACTAACTTAACCCGTTTTCAAGGAGCAGGTCTTTTAAGTGGAAATATCTTATTGTGGAAAGGAACACCTTTACCAGCTACTCCAGAAGAAGGCTTAAAATATACATCTACTCCTGTTGCACCTTATTTAAGTTTTAATACCGGATTAACAGGAGTGGCTAGTTATTATAGTAATGGTGAAACTCAACCCAACCTAACAGCAACTATAGGATTACAAGGACAATTCGGACATTTTTCTAATCCTTTTTTGGACTATACGGGGTTTAATGTTAGTTTTAGTCAAGGAGTGACAGGAGATTTATCCCCTTTCTATTTTGATCGTGCCGCCGATGATCAAGTGTTATCATTAGGGCTAACTCAACAACTATACGGACCTTTACGAGCAGGATTACAAAGTTTTATTAACGTCAAAACCAGTGAAGAAATAAGTACTGATTATTTTTTAGAATATAGCCGTCGTACCTACAATATTATCATCCGTTATAACCCCGTCTTAGAAATCGGTTCAGTTAACTTGCGTATCAGTGATTTTAATTGGGATGGTAACGCTACACCGTTTGAAGGTACTGGTATTCGCCCTGTTGTTGATGGTGTAACTAGAGGGAATTAAGAATGAGTAATGAAGTATTAGGTATTAGGTATTAGGTATTAGTCGTGACAAGCAAGATGTCTATATCACATTAATAACTAAGTTATTGCTTCTACCTCTTCCCCAAATTCCGAACTCTAATAAGAGATAGTTTTAAAACTACTATCCTGACGTTCATTAAATTCTGGTATCACCCAATCTTGTCCTACTTGAATAGTTATATCCGATTTTAGGACACCTGTACTTTCTACCACAACTTCACCTACTCCTAAATCAGCCCTAATTTGAGCAGCTGAATAATTATCTCCTTGTTGTGCCACAATTTTCGTTTTTAATAATGGTTCAGTGGCAAATTGCTGACTTAAAAATACTCGATGATAACCATTATTTCGTAAATATTCGACTACTTTTTGTCCTGTTTCTTGATTATCTTTGTTGCTTTGTATCGCAATTTTTAAGGTTGTGGGATCTGAAATGTGGGAAGCATTATAATAATTTTGCTGTATTTCAAAATATTGAGCCATTATTTCTGATATTTTATCTCTATTAGGTAACCAATAACTTAATTCTCCTTGCTCGGGGGTATTAAAATCTCCTGGCAACATCACCATATTTATATTAGAACGATCTTTTTGTGCCGTAAAACCGGCGATGGCAATTAATTCATTAGTAGTTAAATTAGTATCTAAATTTGACCGAACTACAGAGAGAATATCAGGCATTTTTAAAATAGTTCTCGGACTTAAAGCCTGTTCAATAAGAGCTCGCATGAAAGTTTGTTGTCGCTGAACTCTACCAATATCTCCATAAGCATCGTAACGGAAACGCAAAAATTGAAGAGCTTTTCCTCCATCAAGATGTTGTTGTCCTTCTTTTAGATCAATATATAGATGTTGACTATGATCTGTATATTTCATGTTGTGGGGAACATAAAGATTAATACCTCCTAAAGCGTCAATAAATTTTTCTACACCTTGAACATTTATACGAATATAACGATCTATCGGTACATTATTTAATAAATTACTTACAGACTCGGCTGCTAAAGCAGGTCCGCCATGTAAATTTGCATCATTTATTTTGGTAACACCCCTACCTTTAACTAAGGTTTTAGTATCTCGAGGAATAGATAAAACTGTTACATATTCTTTTTCTGGATCAAATCTTAGTAACAACATACTGTCAGATAAACCCTCAAAAGAGTTCACCAAAGCATGATAACCCAAATCTGGATTACGAAGTTGGGGTAAATCATCGCTAGTAACTTTGATACCTAAGACAAGAATATTTACAGGCCTACTTAATTTAGGAATTTGTAAACTATCGAAAGTCACAGTTTCTTCTTGATTAAAAACAGCTTCTTGAGCCGGAGTTAATCTCGCTTGTCTTAAAGGGGTGTTAGACAAAGATAATGCTAATAAAGCTCCTACCGTAGCTGATAATACGGCGATGGCACTTAAACCAAAACCCATTAATAACCAACGGGGATTAGATTGAGAACCATTTTTATCAGTAGATTTCCTAATTTTGGCAGACTGTTGACGATTAAAAGAATTACCTTTACGGCTAAAATTTCCCTCTGACATTTAATCTCCTCACACACAAAGATAACGAATAAAAATTTAATAATAACTTAACAATCTTAACTTGATTCTGCCTTTATCAATATTATCCTTTCACAATTTTTGGGAAAAATTGGTAATTTTAAACACTTCATGACTTATCCTTCAACCTCTATTATGATTAGTGATGAAAATATTTTCTGAAGAATAAACCATGACTTTATCTACATTCATCCTCATCGCTTTAGGAATTGGGATCGCTTTTGGAACGTTTCTTAACACTACATTTCCTGCAAGTGTTGGTAATTTAGATCATTATTTTCTCCTCCCCGTTGGTGAATCTTTTTTGCGTCTGATACAGTTTTTAGTTGTGCCAATTGTCTTTTCATCCCTAATTATGGGATTTTCTCGCATTCAAAATGCTTCTCAGGTAGGTCGTTATACTGCTAAATTATTAAGTAGTTATATAGTAACCACGGCTATTTCTTTATCGATTGGCATGAGCGTAGCATGGTTTTTACAACCCGGGGAAGGACTTTCAGGCTTTGAAATACCAGAAACCATAGGCGTATCAGAAACTCCTTCCTTAATTGATTGGTTAATTAGCTTAATTCCGATTAATCCCCTTCAGGCACTGAGTGAGGGTAATCTACTTCAAATTATCTTTTCGGCGGCAATTTTTACTGTAGGCATCCAACTTGCAGGAGAAAAGTCTCAACCCTTTATAAACTTCATTGAAAGTATTTATCATATTAGTGAAAAATCCCTATCAATTATTCTTTATACCGCCCCTTTAGGAGTTTTTGCTTTAATTAGTTCCGTAATTGCTACCCAAGGCATCGGTTTAATTATCAAGTTGTTGGCTTATGTATTGGGATTGCTACTAGCTACTTTATTAATGACGGCTTTTTATATCATTATCTTATTCATTCTTAAAGAACAACCGGGTAAATTTTTTAGTAGCGTTTCCGAAGCGTTAATTTTAGCATTTGGCACTGCTAGTTCTAATGCAGCTTTACCAGTATTATTGCAAAATATCCAAGAGAAATATGGACTTAATGAGGAGATTGCTAGTTTTGCTATTCCTCTTGGCACTGCTTTAAAACGAGATGGTGCTGCGATTTTACAAGGTTTTAACGCTCTTTTCATTGCCCAAATTTATCATGTACCCATGACTACTTCTTTAATCACCGCCATCGCTCTGAGTAGTTTATTAGTATCTTTTAGCACCCCCGGAGTACCTGGATCTGCTTTAATCACTATGGCTACAGTTTTATCTGCTTCAGGATTACCTTTAGAAGGAATTGCCATAGTAGCCGGAGTTGATCGACTAACTGACGGATTTAAAACTGTTATCAATCTGATTGGTAATAGTGTCAATGCCATCGCCCTAAGTCATTGGGAACAATCTCCAAAAACAGTTAAACTGAATACTATATAATCTTTCGGTAATTTAAGACCACTTATTTGACTTTTTTGATCAAAATCTAGATCTTAAACCGATAAAACCTTAAATATTTCTTCTGAAGCACGTCCAGAAATTAGACTATCCCAATTAATCGACTTTAAAAACTCCTCTGGCGATAAAGTTTCTACCACATCTACTCCCCAATCTCCAAAG
>NZ_VRZC01000215.1 GCF_016743215.1 Geminocystis sp. GBBB08 | reverse complement strand
TAAATATTTTGATAATAAACCTTATTTTTGGACTGGTGCTTACTTCGTGGCTAGTTGCGGCGGTGTCACTGTTACTGAGCTAAAAAAATATGTTGAGAATCAAAAAACTCCTCAAGAATGAGGATGTCCTACGGACGTTTTATTAGCTGATCAAAAATTCATCTCCCGTTAATTTCTGTGGGTATTTCTTTTCGGGAGAAATAGCGGGTAAGGTTTGAGAGTCACCTCTCTCCCCTCCCCTAAGAACCGTGCGTGACTATTACTAATCACACGGCTCAAGTCTTACTTCAAGCTTTTAACTTGGATTTAGAATGTACCTGTTTATGACAAGCCTTGTGTAAGTGTACAAGATTATCAGTGGAATCTTCACCACCATCTTTTACAGGCACTATATGATGGGTTTCTATTTCTTCTTTGTTAAATAAGTTTTCGCCGCAGACAGGACACTTCCAATTTTGATTAGTGGCTATCTGATTGTATTTACTACCTTTTGCCCAATAGTTTTTACCCTGTTTTAGTTTGCGGTTATTCCAGTATTCACGGAGTGTAGAGTCATCAGGACTTGCATCACCTTTTACTTTGATGTGCCTTTCAATTGCAATTTTACTGATGTCATTAAGGATAAGTTGTTTCTCATTCCCTTTTCTATCAGTGGTCTTACACATGAAAGTCCAGTTATCTCCCTTGAAATAGTGAAAATATTTGTTTTTAACCCATGTTTTTGATTTCTTGGGATGCCTTCTCTTTGCCCAAAAATAAAGGTACATTACTACTCTATGGTGTATATACGAGAAGGTTTCTTTGCTAATTACCCCTTTGTAGTAATTGGCAAAACCTCTAAGAAGTGGATTTAGTTTGGTGATGACATCTTCTTGACTACTTGCTTTCATATTAGATATAGTTGATTTTATCTTTTTGCAGAATGCTAGTACCTTTTCTTTCTGAGGTTTTATCAGTAATTTACCTTTGTACTGACGTATATTAAAACCGAGAAAGTCGAATCCTTCATCTATGTGAACTATCCTTGTCTTCTCAGTGCTGATTTCTAGTCCTCTTTCTTCTAACCATTGCTTTATCAGGATTAGCACGTCTTCTAGGTTTTGCCTATCCTTAGCTGTTACAGTAAAATCATCAGCATATCGGATGAATCCTAATTGTGGTCTTCTACCCCATTTTGTTTTAGGTAGTTTTATTCCCTTAATTAGTTCCTCTAATCCATGTAAACCAATGTTGGCTAACAATGGACTTATGACTCCTCCTTGAGGTGTGCCTGTTTCGGTAGGGTTGTGGACACCCTTGTCGATAAATCCTGCTTTTAACCATCCTCTGATTAGCTCCTTTTTGGGGTGGCTATCAATCATTTTTAGGATGGATTCATGGGCAATGTTATCGAAAAAGCTCTTTATATCGGCATCTAAAACCCAAGTATCTCTACCATCACACAATCTTAAAAAACATTGTTCTATGGCATCGTGACAACTTCTACCACATCTAAAACCATAAGAGTTAGGTTCAAATACGGCTTCCCATTCGGGTTCTAGTGAGTTTTTAACTATTGCTTGTGCGACTCTATCCTTTACGGTTGGGATGCCGAGAGGACGTTTCTTGCCATTGGATTTGGGTATGTAAACCCGTTTTGTAGGGGCAGCTTTTGGCATTTCCCATTCGTTGACAAGTTTTACTCGCTGTGCGGGGGTATTTATCACCTCCTTATCAATCCCTGCGGTTTGCTTTCCATCATTGACTTGAGTAATTTGTCTGACACTTAACAATAGGTTTGATAGGCTTCTTATTAACAGTTTCTGCAATCTTCTCAATTGCTTCCACTGACCAAGTTTTCTAGCACGAAAGATTCGGCAACGTAAATTCTTAACAACTTTGAAGGCTTTTTGCCAGTTGACCTGACTCCAATCCTCTAGTTGTCCATTGTCTCCATTTATCAAAATTGCTTTTGACATCTAACTTTTAACTCCGTTTAGAACCTTTGTTTTCGTTTCTGTCCGTATAAGACCCAAGAGAAGTCTGCTATTCCTTTCGGTCAAGGGCAAATTTTGAACCCTTATCTCAACCATTACAGTTGAGCTTTTGCTTTTTCTCTCATCTTCTGCCCCCCAGAGATTTCCGTCCTTGTTGCCTCAGACCTACTCTTACGAGACTCTGTAGGGTTTACCCTGTTGTATCATCTTGGGTTTTCATGTAGTTAGGATGGTTGACTATTCTGCGAAGGGAATTGTGTTTCTACAACTAAATAACGTTAAAGTATTTAGTTCACCCTCTTACCATTTTGGTTAGAGCTTATCAGGGATAATTTAGCTCTTCGGACTGTAACGCAGTTTAATCATCAACTTAGACTATGTTCATCCTTCTACATATTCCCTCTAGCTCCTTACCGTTTAATCCCTAACAGCTTCGGCTTTGGGGTCTGCATTCCACCTGTTTCGTTACCTACTAGGGTGTGACCGCACTTTGTGATAAAGTGTTTTCCACGAGGGCTGGTGGTAGAAATCACCAGACGACAGGGTGTCGCAATCAAAATGACCAGTTCAGGTCGCACATAACGGGAGTCCTCTTTTTGACATTTTCAAGATAGATTGTTTTACTTTTAATAATTGGTAAGTGGGAGTCTATTTTTGTATTCTTTTTCAAGAATAAGAAATAATTTACCTAGTTATTCATAAAAAATGGTGAGCAATGCCCACCCTAGTTGCAAATTTTAGTTGAATATTGACAATTTCTTAACGAACGGGAGGAAACCACTCTAAAACGGCTTCTTCTTTAGTATTAGTATTACGAGATGGAGTTGCACGATCGAAAGTCATATGTACTGAACGAGTTTGTTCACCATCAGCAGCTACTGCCACAATCGGATAGTCAATATTCCCGTCTTGGAAAGACATTTGGAAGCGGAAAGTGCCATCGGGATTTAACTTGATTTCTCGTCCCCCAATGGTTACTTTTGCATCAGGTTCGGTTGCACCATAGACAATTAACTCAGCATCAGCAATTAACCAGAATTTACGAGCTTTATTCGGAATGGCATCAGCGGAGAATCCAGCACCTGAACCACTAGCTAAACCTAAACCAGCACCTGAGCCAGATCCTGAAGCCCAACCGTAAGGTACTCCAGCACCGATACCAACATCGATACCGATACCCGAACCTGAAGCTAAACTTTTAGCACCTGCCCATAATCCTGCCCCTGAAGGAAAAACATAAGAACTAAGTGCATTTTCAGGGATACTTGAACTGGAGGCTTGTTGCATACTACCATATAAAGATCCTGCTACTCTTTGAGCTTCAATACTTTGAGCTAAACCAAAGATCTCATCATGGATTTGATGATGATAACTATTTTGTTGTTGTTGTGCGGCTAATGCAGCTTTTTTCGCTGGAGGAATTAATTTATAAACGGTTTTGGTTTTTAAATCTTCTTCCCAAAGCACAGTAACAAAAATATCTTCTACCCAATCACTAGGATAAACGGGAGGTACTCTTACTGGTACAGATCTAGCTAAGACTAACCAACGTCCGTCAAAAGAACGATAACCGATGTCAATTACATAATCACGATCGCTTACGGGAATAGGTAAATACCATTCACGAGCTAATTCATCGCAAAGATATTCTTGAATATTATGAGGTCCTTGATAGCTTAAATCAATATCAGTAACATCATATAGTCTTAAAGCTAACTGTTGTCCACCCTGACGGCGTAAATCTTCTTTTCTTTCTTGGGGAATATCCCAATAAGTATAAGCCCATTGAGGATCCCTAGGCATTAAAACAATACGACTTTCACCGTAACCGCCGGGTAATTCTCCGAAACCTTGATCCACATCAGCGAGGGGACCACCAATTAAATCATCTTGTCCTACTTCAAATTTTGATGCTTCCATTTTTTTTGCCTCTTCAATATTTAGTTGATTTGATAAATTTGTATTATTAATAGATTTTATGGTGTCAGTAGAAAAGGGTTGATTTTCTTTTTCCTGAATAGCGCTTAATAATTGTGCTTTGCGCATTCGGCTATAACGAGGAATGTTGAGCAAACTAGCGACTTTGCGCAGTTGCCTTAAGGTCATTTCCTCTAACAGTTGTCGTTGCTTGGACATAAGATTAAATCTTTGTTGATTTTATTTCCGAATAGTCAGATCATAAATCGTACTTCGTCACTAAATTGATTTAGTTTAGATACACCATATTAAAGGTCAAATTATTTTTAGCCTCTTTATGGGGATCAATTACTTAACTTTATGTAACAAAATCTAACCCTCATTCGTCAAGGGGTATCACCTATTATTTATTCTCTTCTAACGAAAAATATAGGTTAAGAAGATCGCATTGTCAAGATTTCTTGACATTAATTATAGTTATAAGTTTTTATTATGATAGAATGTCATGGTTTGATGATATTAATTAAGAATGTGTCTAAATTTAAAAACTGATAGATAATGTGAGGATGAATTATTGATCAAATATAAAAATCAAGTCAAAACTTTCTGATAACTAACTAAATAATTCTTTAAATATGAAGGGAAAAGGGGATTTGGGAAAAGTTAAGAGTTTGAGTCAAGGTAAAGGGTAACAAAGGGCTTAAGTCTCTTGCCTTTTAAGAATTAGGAAAAATGTAAGTTAAATGCGTCTAGTGCTTAATAGACAATAGACAAATTAACCATAAACAATGGACAATTAAAAAGATGAGCAAAGGTTGGGAGTAAGTTAATATATTTTTCAAAAAGTCTCAAGTAACTGAAAATACTTTGGAAAAAAACTATCTCAGACTAAGAAGAGAACTTTTTGGCGGTTCATTACTCTTAGTTATAGTGTTTTTAATTGGAACTTTGTGGTATTGGTTAGTTGAAAAATGGTCTTTAATAGATTCTGCTTATATGACAATGATCACCTTATCCACTGTTGGTTTTGGTGAAGTTAATTCCCTTGATGATCGATCTCGATTATTTACGATGGTTTTAATCTTGATGGGTATTATTGTCATTGGTTATTTAGTCAATCGAATTACAGAGGCGTTTTTGCAGGGTTATTTTCGAGAAAGTATTCGCCTAAGGCAAAAGAGGAATGTGATTGATAAATTATCGAACCATTATATATTATGCGGTTATGGACGTACGGGAAATTATGTGGCGAGGGAATTTGCCGCTGAAGCTATACCATTTATTATTATTGATTCCGATTTAGATCGATTAGAAAAAGCTCAACAACAAGGTTATATTACTCTTCAAGGGGATGCCACTTTAGATGAATTTCTGTTATTAGCTAAAATTGAAACGGCTATTTGTATTGTAGCTGCTTTGAGTTCTGATGCTGATAATTTATATACTGTTATGTCAGCAAAAGCCCTTAATCCTAGCATTCGAGCCATCGCCAGAGCTAGTAATGAAGAGGCGGTTAAAAAATTAGAACGAGCTGGAGCAGATACTGTCGTCTCTCCATATATTAC
>NZ_VRZC01000214.1 GCF_016743215.1 Geminocystis sp. GBBB08 | reverse complement strand
AAACTGAATAAAGATTTTCTTAAAGTACCAATACCTAAAGAATTGATTGTATTTCGATCCATTTCTAAAAACTGATCATCAGCAGGAATAATATCAAAACCATATTCTTTATTATTACTAGTTTTTAACCGATAGCTAGAGATTACATCCTCAATATTTTGATTTTTGTAGTCTAAGAAAAATTGTGATAATTCGACACTTTTCATAATTAATAATTGTGACTACTTTATGATTATTTTATCCTAATTTTTTTGTCTGAGTTATAGAGGCGATCGCACCTCCCTCGGCACAAAAAGTCGATCGTCTTTTATTCAATCATCACTTTTGGTCTTAAAAGTGGGAAAATTATTTGGTAATTCCCCTTCAAAATCATTCAGTATAGTATCCCAAAAGTTTTGAATTGTATGTAAACAATCTAACTTACATTCATCGATAGTTGAGTAAAGTTCATCTTTTGATTTTTTTTGCTAAGGATTCCTGAGAAATATTTTGAGATAATCTTAATTCTTTTAATTGTTTACTTAAAGCTATTTTTAAATCAATAAATGCTATTTCTTCTCGACTTAAATTCAAAAAATCTGAGGTATTTCCTATTTCCCAACCTCGAGCTTTTAGTCTTTCAATTTTTGTTTTATTCATCTATGTAACTCCTGATTAAATATTATGATACTGTCTCAATCTTTTTTGACAAATTTCTATAACTTTTTTAGGGGTTTTATTGGTTGTTTTATCAAAAATATCTAAAATAACAATCCCTTTGATATTTTGTAAATAGTTTAGTTGGTAAAATTTATGTTGTATTGATTAGACTTTGACCATTTTTGACATTTAGAAGGGCGCTCATCCCTTACTACAAATCAAAAGTTATTCATGATCGATGCCGAAATGTTTATATAGCTTCTCTCGTGTTTCTTGATGACGTAAGCGACAACAGGTATGGGTAATGGCAAACATTCCTTTTTCCCAATAGGCTTCATTTTTAGGCAATGTTTTTAACCATTTTACTTTGACAAAATACTCGCATAAATCCAAATCATCTCGATCGTGATCTATATTTTTTGATTGTATTGGTGCTTTCCAAATAGGTACTTTTTCCCCATTAATTTCTATGTAAAAATCATTGACGGGTACAACGGTTTTTTCTACAATGCCGGAACCTACATAACCACTACCACAATAGTTAACAAAGATTCGATCTCCCTGAGATAAGTTTTTGAGAGTTTGACTGTACCATTTACCATTACCTCCAGCGATAAAGCCGTATTTTTGCCAGTCTTCCCAAGATCGATCGCCTTCAAGAAAATTAACATAAAAATCTGGACTTTCTATTAAGTCTTTCTTTGTCGTTTTTGGTTTTTTTGGTTCAACAACAGATGTGGGAATAATTGATTGTTCTAAATTCCAAAGATTGAGTAATTTTTGTAAATACTCTTGTTGATTATATTCAACTATTTGCTCATTCCAATTAATTTGTTCTGTTTTTTTCTCAGTTTGGCGAATTACATTAACAGTTATAGGGAAAATAGTGGGATTACCTTTGTCAAAATACTTCTCTTTTTTATCTTCAAAATCATAGTTTTGAGCTTGAGAATTTTTCTGACGAGAAAGTAAAACTAAATTACCTAAACGATGTACCCATTTTTCTCTTGCTTCATCTTGCCAAATTTGACACCACTCACTATCAGATTTAGGATTTTGCGGTAAAACGTGTTCAATGGTAACTACTTTTTCATCAAAACTAGGACTTAAACCACCTTCAGCAAGGAGAGAATCTAATCTTTTTAACACATATAAACGGCTACGAGTTTGTAAATATAAATTACCGTCCAGAATCTCAATAACTTGATTTTGTTCTTCAGAAGATAATAATTCTTTAGTTACTGTAATAGCCTTTTGCTCATCTTCATCAATAGCATCTAAAATCTTGGCATATCTTCTTCCTCTTTCGTTAATATCCGCCCGAAGAATCATTAAACCTGCAGCCAATCTTTCTAAATTAATAAAAAAGTTTTTGATGTCCGATGTTTTGTTATTATGTTTAACTAAAAAATAAATTGCGGGAGGCAACCAATCGGAATTATCAATTAAATTTAACCACCCAAAAAGACGATTAACTTGTTTTTTATCTTCCTCATTATCACAGGTAAATTTTTGATCTCTAATAACTTCAAATTTATCGGAGCAAGGTTTTAATACTTTATCAATAAACTCGATCGGATTATCTTGAGGTTTAATTTTTTTACGGTATTCAGTTAATAAACCTAGTTTTTGTTTTTCTCTTAATTTTATGCGATGAATATGAGAAAATAAGGCTTCAAAATCTTTTCTTCCTAAATCACTTTCTTCTTGATCCCAAATTTTAGTATATTTTTCTTTTTCTTTTTCTCCTTGAATTTTGCCGATAATATCCGATTTTAGAACATCATTTAATTGCAAGTCTAAACCACGAGTATTAATAGTGGAAAAAATACGATAAGCTGTATCAAAATCAGATGTAGAAACAGTCACTAAATAACATTTTTCTAAAATATTTTCTAGCAAGTGCAAAATCCATGATTCTAATTCTACATTTTCGGGACAACGATCGATTAATTCTTTAACTAAAATACGAGCATTATCCCTTAATAAAGTTTGACTATCCGTATCTAATCCTGCACTTTTTTCTAATAAATTTTTAATACCTCCAACGGTGCGAATATAGTCGCCAAAAAATTTATCATCTTGTTCTCTTACTTTTAATCCATACTGTGTATTTCTTACTCCTTTTTTTTCGATAAAATCATCGATATATTTATGAGCGTCACTTTCAGGGGATAAAAGATGACGAAAGACGGAAAATAATAAGGTTAAACTTGTTAAACGTTGTTGCCCATCAACTACTTCTACTTCAGGTTTTTTGGGTTTTTCAATGAGAATAATACTGCCTAAAAAATAATCATTACTATTATCATTAAAATATGGAAAAGCCTCAACAATATCATCTATTAATTCTAAAATTTGATCTTTACTCCATGCGTAGGGACGTTGATAAGATGGAATTTCAAATTGATAGTTAGCAAGGTTAAAAATTTGATCTAATCGTTGTTGTGTTGCTTGAATGCTCATAATTATTATTGATTGATTTAGATTGTATATTTATTTATCCTATCTATTTTGAGGATTTATGCAGTTTGCTCTTAATATTTTTTGATAAAGTTTAAAAGGAAAGGGGATTATCTTTGATATTTTTCATAATAATTTCTTATGAATGATTTAGGAATACTATAGAAAAATTATTGATAAACATAACTAGAAAATTGAGGTAATGATTGTTTTGTAATAGCAGAATAAAGTACATCAGGATCTAAATCTGCACCATTATCCCAATAAATAGTTCCCCATTCGGGATTTAATTTGACTGTTTGAAAATAATTTAGGTCTTTTAAAGGTGTAAAAATTCCTATAAATTCGATAATTTTACTAATATCAATTATTCCCTCTTTATTATCCTCAAATTTGAGGTAAAGTTGATAATTTTCTAATGGTTTAACTTCAATAATATCTTTTAACATTTTTACTCCAAAGGTTCGATATTTTCTAATGGTTGATTTTGTCTTGCTAATTGCCAATTTTCTCTTAATTCAGCTTGATGTAAGAAAGCCCATTCAATAACTATCCCTAAAATTCGAGGACTTAATTTTCCTTGTAAAATAGATAATGTTTCAATATCTATAATTGCTTTTTGTTGGTTATATCTCACATGAAAATGAGGTGCGGATGATCATTATAATACATAGTTATAATGATTCCTAAAAATCGGCTAATTTCTGGCATATTTTTCTCCTTAATATTGTGAGTTCTTTTTTAGATGCGATCGCACCTCACATACCTCAGTTCGACATAAAATCTCTTATAAATAGATAAAATAACATTTAGATTTGGCTAAAAATTATCCTAAATTGATTTTTAAGACTGATTTACTAATTTTAATTAATATTTTGAGGAGATAATACAAGAGTTTTGAGTCATTTTCTTCCCCCTCTCCCCCTCCTCCCCCTCTTACCTTCATCATTTTTCTTATGTCGAACTCAGGTTCACTTCACCAAAAATGCGAACGCATTCTCTCAATTTCTAATCATTTCTTATGTAAAAATTTTCTCCTAACAAGACTATGATAATAACTTAAGAAGTTCTTGTTTTTTCATTTTTGAATAACCAGAATAACCTCTTTCTTTTGCTATTACTTTTAATTGTTGACAAGTTAATTTATTCAAATTTTGAGGCAATAATTCCTCTGTTTTAATAAGTTTTGGTTGAGATTCTTCTGAAGAAACTAAAGATTTAAGGTAAAATATCTCTTTAAAAATATTGAGTTTTTTCCCCTGGGTAATGCCACATTTTAACTTAGGAATTTCCGCTAAATTTTCTTTCCATGAAAGACGCTCAGCCCTCTCAATTCTTTCTGTTGCCGTGGCTATATTTACACCAACTAAAGGATTGATAGAACGTTTAATTAAGTAATCAAGTCCTAATTTTATTTCCTCTCTTGAAGCTGTGGCTAAATTAATTTTTACTATTTTTTCTTGTGCCAAAATTTTTGCTGATTCTGCGGTTATTAAGGAATCATCAGCAACGATACACCATACTTTTTTAATTCCTGCTTCTTGGGCAGTAGCAAAGATAAAACTATTGGCAATTACTTCATATTTATCGGAGTCTATTTGTTTCACAATTAAAGGAATCCAGTTTCTCCCATTTGCCTCATTAATAGCTTTAGCTCCATTATTGATTAAAAAAGGATGAGTTTCTATGGGTTTTTTTAATTCAATTTCATCTAAATAAAGATGTAATAATGTTCCGATTTCTTGTTTCATTAGATAAAATATTCCCTTACTAAATCAGTGTAATATTCACGGGCTTTTTTACTGGTAAAAACCGCAGGACGTTTAGAAAATGATGCTGAAGCAATATGAGCATAGTTCGGCAATTCAAATATTTCTAAATTTTTTTGGGCGTTGGTATATTTAGGAAAGAAAAAGGGTAAAAGATTAATTTTATCTTCTATTTTAGCCTGTTTAATAATATCTGAAATAGCTTTTTGGGCTTGTTCTTTTTGGGCATTACTAATTTGTTCTCCATTAAAAAAAATAGGTAAGGGAAAAGGATTTCCTAATTCAGCTTGATAAGTGCGACGCTTTTCTCCTATAGATGGGAAAATTTTTGTAATAGCAGAAGCCGCATTTTTGAAAGAGGCAATACCATTATGTTTAGAAGGCATAAACACTACATCTGAAGCGGCGATCGCATCCTTGTTAAAAAAATCATTACCGGGGGGAGAGTCTATGAGAATATAATCATAAACATTCCTCAAACTGAATAAAGATTTTCTTAAAGTACCAATACCTAAAGAATTGATTGTATTTCGATCCATTTCTAAAAACTGATCATCAGCAGGAATAATATCAAAACCATATTCTTTATTATTACTAGTTTTTA
>NZ_VRZC01000213.1 GCF_016743215.1 Geminocystis sp. GBBB08 | reverse complement strand
CTCGAAGATGCGATCGCATTCTATGTTCCCATAAATAAACACCTTGCCATGTACCAAGTAATAATCTGCTGTTACGAATGATAATATTTTCAGAAGTCCTAGTTAATACTGAGCGAATATGACTAGGCATATCGTCAGCCCCTTCGGAATTATGAAGGTAATCATAGCCATTTTCAGGAACAAGTTTACTAAAAAAATTACTTAAATCTGCCAATACATCAGGATCAGCATTTTCTTGGATAATTAAACTAGCACTGGTATGCAAAACAAAAACCGTACATAAACCATTAATAATGCCTGAATTTTTGACTACCTCTGTGATTTGGGGCGTGATTTTATGAAGACATTTACCGCTAGTTTTAATTTTGATGATTTGTTGATGAATTTTCATAATTGTAACTAATTTATAATTGAGCAAACTTGACTTATAGTCATCATTCAAAAGAAAAATAAGCACTCGACGCATTTAACTTACATTTTCTATTAATTCTAAAAAATAATCTAAAGTTTTAACTTTTAACTCTTTCCTTTTCCCTTTTCCCTTCCATCACCAGACAACTTAAATGCAAACTAGCTTATTACTGAAGATAAGGTATTTTTTATCAATAGTAGGGTGGGCATTGCCCACAAGAATTGCAAAATAGACTACTCAAAAAAAAATTAATTGGCTCATAGTAAGGGAATTTACCCTAATTTCTAATTTTTAATTGCTAATTGTTAAAGCCTGAAACCTAATAATATCAATAATTTTTATAATTCACGGATGGTATTTACAGTTTAACTTTCCACAAAAATACTGGCATTTGTTAAAGCTAAACCCGTATTTAAAGTTGCGATTTGTATAGATGGAATAATACCCGTACCATCTTGATCGAATAATAAAGCTCCTGTTGAACTATTATAAATAAATCTTTGACTGGCATTTGTGGCACTAATACCAAGAAAGAATTGAGCGGTAGTCAGGTTGGCATTTGCTGTTAAACCACCATCGAAACCAGAAGCAGAAATAACAATTTGATCCCCTTGGGCTACAGAAAAGTCGCTAATTCTATCAATCCCCTCATCCGCATATTTAAACACAAATCGATTGCTTCCCGCACCCCCTGTTAAAGTGTCTGCACCTTTATCACCGATTAAGGTATCGTTGCCATCGCCACCGAGTAACACATCATTACCCAAACCACCGATTAACTTATCATTACCAGTGCCACCGTTAAGGCTATCATTCCCATTGCCTCCGTTAAGGTTATCATTACCAGTGCCACCGTTGAAGGTATCATTACCATCCCCACCGTTAAGGATATTTGCGCCACTATTGCCAGTAATACTATTATTAAGGATATTCCCGATACAAGATAAGAAAAGTTCGATATTGCTATAATCTAAATGAGAGTATTTTTGAAGCTAATTAATTATGACAACTACATCAGGGGAAAATGTGGTGATTTTAAATGATAATAAGTTTCAATCAAGAGTGTGGTAATTTTGAAAGGTTTAATCGCACTTTTTTTACCCATAATGTTTATAATATTGCGCAGAATATATATTAATTGCCATTATGAAAACTAATATTGATTTAGATGAGCAACTCCTACAACAAGGTTTTGCTATTACGGGATTGAGAACAAAAAAAGAATTAGTGAATTTTGCTTTAGCTGAATTGGTGAAAAAACACGCCCACAAAGATCTCTTAGAATTAGCCGGTGAGATTCAATTTGTAGATGGTTTTAGCACTAATATTGTGAGAACAAATCGCTATGTTGTTGATTGATACATCAATTTGGATTGTAGTACTTCGGGATAAGTCTAAGGTTAAATCAGCAAAACTAAAAAAGATAATTGATGGTAGAAATTATTATCTACCTATTTTTACTAAAATGGAACTTTTACAAGGGTGTAAAGATGACATTGAATGGGTAAAAATGAGTTCTTATTTAGCGGTTCAAAATTATCTTGAACCTGATTATGCTTCGATTTGGGAAAAGTCTGCTAGGCTCTATTTTGAACTTCGTCGTCAAGGAGTTACTGTTCGTAGCAATATTGACTGTGCGATCGCCATTATAGCACTAGAAAATAATTTAATTCTCTACCACTATGACCGAGATTTTGAGGCAATGGCAAAATATACCGTTCTTAAACAGAAAAAACTAGATCTCACATAAGGTGAAATTAAGGGCTAAAGTCTGGAATGTAAATAAATGTAAATAACTATCTCAGAAAATTTAACAAGACGTAATAAACAAATGCGCCGTTAAAGGTTATAAACTTATGTGGAAGGTTAAATGACTTTTCAAAGACCAGTTTCTCAAAAGAAATTTGTCAAAAGATTAAGTTTCTTTACAAATGCTTAACAATAACTTGTACTTAAGCACATAATAATGGAAACTAATTTTTGGGAATTAAATCCCATTCAAGTTTAACTTTCGGTTGAACTAAAATTTAATAAAAACAAATCAAACAAACTCAATTAGGAGATTAACTAACAATGTACGACGCATTCACAAGAGTTGTTTCTCAAGCTGACGCCCGTGGAGAATTCTTAAGCTCTGCTCAATTAGATGCTTTAAGCAAATTAGTAAGTGACAGCAACAAACGGGCAGACGTAGTAAACCGTATTACAGGTAACGCTTCTGCTATTGTTACTAACGCTGCTCGTTCTTTATTCGCTGAGCAACCTCAATTAATCGCTCCCGGCGGAAATGCTTATACTAGCCGTCGTGTAGCTGCTTGTCTTCGTGACTTAGAAATCATCTTACGTTACATTACCTATGCAATCTTTGCTGGTGACGCTTCCGTATTAGAAGATCGTTGCTTAAATGGACTCCGTGAAACCTATTTGGCTTTAGGCACTCCCGGTTCTTCCGTAGCAGTTGGCGTTCAAAAAATGAAAGATGCAGCTATTGCGATCGCTAATGATACTAACGGTATTACTCTTGGTGATTGCAGTTCTTTAATTGCTGAAGTTGCTACCTACTTTGATCGTGCGGCTGCCGCAGTTGCGTAGGTATAAAGATACCAACCAAGTTAAATTTCATTTACGTAATAAAAATATAATTTAGGAGAAATTAATTCCATGTCGAAAACCCCTTTAACTGAAGCAGTATCCGCAGCAGATTCTCAAGGTCGTTTCTTAAGTAACACTGAATTTCAAACCGCCTTCGGTCGTTTCCGTTTAGCTGCCTCTGACTTACAAGCTGCTAAATCTTTAACCGATAATGCACAACGTTTAATTGATGGTGCAGCCAACGCTGTTTACAACAAATTCCCTTACACCACCACCACCCCAGGTGCTAACTTCGCTTCTACTGCTGAAGGTAAAGCAAAATGTGCTCGTGACATCGGTTACTACCTCCGTATTATCACCTATTCTTTAGTAGCTGGTGGTACAGGTCCTCTTGATGAGTACTTAATTGCAGGTCTTGATGAAGTTAATCGTACTTTTGACTTATCTCCTAGCTGGTACATTGAAGCCTTAAAATATATCAAAGCTAATCATGGTTTAAGTGGTGATTCTGCTCTAGAAGCGAACTCCTACATCGACTACGTTATCAACGCTCTTAGCTAGTCTCCCATTTCTACTTCAGAGTGATTCTCGAAGGCTTAAATTAGCTTTTGTCATCAAACAAAAAAATCCTTGCTATTGTCAAGGTTGAAATAATCCTCGTTGCCTGAGAAAATTTGCGAATACGAATTTATAAACGTGTTTGTTGGTTTTTTCGGGCAATGTTGTTTTTTAGAGATTTTACGGAAAAATAGTCTATGATATTAAGTAATAACATTTTGTACTTAGTTATTTATGTGCTTACTTTCTGTTATAAACCACTCTTGTAATTCTTCTTCGGTAATTGTGCCACTAGCTACGGATTGAATTATGCTTACTACCTCTATTTCTGATGCGGTAAATTGATAACCATTAAGCATTAAAAATGTTACTCCAGCGATAAAACCAGTTCTTTTATTACCATCAATAAAGGAATGATTTTTAACTATGCTGAAGGTATAAGTAGAAGCTAGGGAAGGAATATTAGTAATTTGATGGTAGTGATATTGATTTTGTGGACGTACTAAAGCTGACTCTAGTAAACCCTTATCCCTTAAGCCATTAGCCCCTCCATGTTCAGTGATTTGCTCTTGGTGAATGCCTATTACTAAGCGCATTGATAACCAATGGATGTTCATTTTGCTAATTCTCGTAAGGCGTTGCGATATTGTTTCATCACCTGTCGTGCAGTGTCCATTTCCTGTTCAAATTCGGGATTATAGGGGGTAATTTCAAAGCCGTTGGGGGTAGGGATAAGATAAAAGTTATCGCCTTCTTCTATGTGCATTTTGGCTAATACTTCTTTGGGTAAAACAACCCCTGTGGAATTACCGATGGTTATTACTTTTAGTTTAAACATTGTCTTATTAAAAATTTGTTATAATTAATATTATAATGTTTAGTCCGATAAATTATGGTACAAATATTGATAATTTTGAGGACAACAAAATGACGGAAACTGTTATCAATAATGACTTTAACCCTGATAATAACCGCTACAAAAATGACTTTATATCATATAATAATCAAGTTAATTCTGTAGCGATTCAAGAGGGTGACAAAGGAGGCGTTAAAATAAGGCATAAGTTTTAAAATAGAAGGAGAATTGAAGGAGCGTAACAAAAAGACTGAAACTCATATCAATTCTAACTTTAACCCCGATAATGACTGCTACGAAAATAGCTCTATATCATATAATAATCAAGTCAATTTTGTAGCGACTCAAAACGGTGTTGATGACTCTCACCATTAAATCAAACTCGCTTTATAGTAGGAGTCTTCTTTGTTCACAAAAATAAATACTGACGTTGAGTTAATCATGTAGTGTCATTTACATACTGAAAAATTAGTCGGAGTTGAGAAATCGATCGATCGACACATCAGGTAATTAATCTAAGACGCATTTAACTTACCGTTTTTATTAAGTCTTAAAAATGACTTCATAGCTTATCTGTTGCCAGATGAGAAGTTGCCTACCTCCATCAGTAAACTTAACTTAGATGCGCAGAGTAGCTTACTAGGTATCTTTCTATTTACGCCTATTCGCCTCTCACCCAATCTTAATTAATTTTGAATCAAATATTTGATGTGTCTGTTTTTAAATAGACACTATTTAGATAATATGTCGAATTATATGCCAGGTTTCTGAACCATATATAATTAATTTGTTACTACATAAAACCTCAAACATTATTTAATGATTGATTTAAAAGCTAATTATCTCAAGGATTATAGTCCAGTATTCAAATAATTAATAGCTACTAAAATATCAAAATCTATTCATTGAAGTAGTAAGATATAGACACTAGACACTGTATATTTTAAATTAGACAGATGAATAAGTATTATATTAATGATTTACAAGAAAGATATAATCTGAAAACTAGACAGTCTGTGTACGACCGATTAAAAGCCATAGGAACACAAGTAGAGAAAGAAGGGAATAAAAGCTATGTAACCGAGACTGTATTGGAG
>NZ_VRZC01000212.1 GCF_016743215.1 Geminocystis sp. GBBB08 | reverse complement strand
TGATTATAGTCATGTCATTACCACAAACACTGGCAGAAGTAACTATTATTAATCAATGTTGGCAAACAGGGCATATAGAAGGAAAAGTAAATGCGGGGGATTATCAATGGTTTTTTTTGTGGCATTTCCGTCAAGGAAAATTATCCGTTAAACCCACTTTCGGGCGTAGTTTAATTCAAGAACCTTTATGTCGGTTTTTAGAAAGATATGATTATCAATTAGAAGTAGGAGGAGATTATCAGTTTTGTTTAAGGGCAAAGCTATAACAGTCAAAAGTAGATTTAAGCAAACTTTGAGTCAATGATTGCAAAAAAAAGTCCCGCTAGTCAAGCCATCGAGTTATTAATAGAATTAGCACAAAAAGGAGAGATAAATCCTTGGGATGTGCAGGTAATTGAAGTTATTGATCATTTTTTGGCAGAATTGGGGATAAATGACTCTAATAATCTCGATTTACAAACCACGGATTTATCACAATCAGGGCAGGTGATGTTATGGGCTTCCATGTTAGTGCTATTTAAGGCAGAAACCCTTGAAAAATTAAGTCAGAGAGAGGATGCTATCGAAAATTTTAATGATTTTCAGGAAAACTCGGAATTAGAAGTCATTAGACGCAATTTTAAAAATAGTGATTTAGATAAGCATCTTCGACGACGTACCAGTGCCGCACCACCAAAAACGAGAAAAGTGACTTTGGGGGAGTTAATCACCCAATTAAAAGCGATGGAGAGTGAGTTAGAAGAGAAAAAAATTACCCATAGCACCCCTTTAAATAAAACCAAAAAAGGTTATACCCGAAAACAAGCATTACAAACTATTACTGAATTAGCTCATAATGAAAATTTAACGGAATTAGCTCAACAAATTAATGAATTTTTGACGACAAATTTACTCACAAATAACCATCATGGCAAGATTCCATTAGATGATTTAGTTAACCGTTGGCAAGATTATCAACAAGAAAAATCTAAGGATAAAGTTGGTATTTTTTGGGCATTACTATTGCTTTCATCCCAATCGAAAGTAGAATTACATCAAGAAGAATTTTATCAAGATTTAGAGATTAAACTGATTTGAGATTCCAATTGTTTTCAATATTTCTCTACTTTCATCAAACAATCTTTACAAAACGGTGTGATAACCAATTAATCCCTTAAAATTAAGCTGATATAAATAATAAAAGACTGTCATTACCATGCGCATTTTAACTTTGATTCCGGGGGGTATTAGTGATCAAATCCTCTTCTTCCCTACCCTCAAAACTCTGAAAGAACAATATCCAGAGGCAACTATTGATGTCATTGTTGAACCACGTTCAAAAAATGCTTATCGAGTCTGTAAATACGTTCAAGAAGTATTGTTGTTCGATTTTTATGACAAAAATGGTTTAGCTGATTATCTTAATTTACTGGGTATTATTAGAGACAGGGAATATGAATTAGCTATCACCCTTGAACCAGATTGGGCGATCGCATTCTTATTGTGGCTTAATGGTATTCCTGAACGCATCGGCTATCAAACGAAAAATTCGTGGTTTATTAATAATCCTGTACCTCAAAAAACCGAACAATATAACGCTTTCATGTACCATGATTTACTCAAAGGTTTAAATATTAACTCTCCTTGTCCTGATTTGACGATAAATGTACCAAAAGAAGACATTGATTGGGTAGAATCAGAGCAAAAACGAATCAACGTAAAAACTACTGGTTATATTTTAATTCATGGCGGTTCTAGTCCTCTGACGGTTGTTCAAGGTATCAACAAAATCTATCCTGTATCTAAATGGCAAAAAATTATTGATAGTCTTCAAAAGAAACAACCTGACTTACCGATAGTTTTATTATGCGGTCCTGATGACCTAGAATGGACAAAAGAAATATTAAACTTATGCCCGCTGGTGAAGGTAATTAGTCCTCCTGATATTGGTAAATTAGCCGCAGTAATTGCCGGTGCGAATTTAATGTTATGTACCGATAGTGCTCCTATGCAGTTATCCGTAGCCGTCGGTACTTATACTATTGCACTATTTGGACCCACTGAACCGAAAAAATTATTACCTCCAAATAGCCATCGTTTTATTGGCATCAAGTCTTCAACTGATGAAATAGCCGACATCCCTGCTGATAAAATCTTAGAACAAATCTGGAAGAGTAGTGAAGAATGAGGAATTAAAGGCAAAATGCTTATTTCATAATTATTAATTACTGATCAAAAACCCCCTCTGATTTTAAACAAGAAGGGGTTTAAATTTATTAATTTGCAATACAATAGTGCTACATATTAGTGTCATTGACATTAATTTTTAACTGTTGCCTTGTGAAAAGGAGGTTAAGAGGATCGGCTTAAGCACTTTTACCAATCAAAACGTCTTAACCTAAATTAGTAGCACTATAACAGTTAATTATTTACGATAAGGCACTCTGTCTAAACTGATGTTTCCTGCAGATACACGAGGAATAGCAGCCGGTTTTGCATTGATGCTACGAGCCATGTTCAAATAGAGAGAAGGATCTCCTGCTTTGGCTTGTTTCTCTTGAGGTACATAACGACGTACTTGATTTTGCCAAATAATTTGAGGGAATCCAAGAACACCACGATAGTAAGCATCGTAACGGGGAGATGAGATATTAAATGGTCTTTCTCCTAACTCACGAGAAGGCAAGTTGCGACGACGTTGGTAAGGTACGATGTCATAACCGAAGTTTTCTAAGTATTCGTCAGAGTTTAATAACTCGTCAACAAAACCTTTGATCCCTTTATTTACGACTACAATTGACCATGCAATTTTTTCTTTTTCACTGTAAGGCTTACGACCTAATACTTTTTGAATAACGTGTTCTACGAAACGATAATTACTATTTTTTTCGTAAAAACTACTTCTAAAAGTTTCTGATAATAATAAACCACGAATGAAATCACGCACAGTAATTTGTTTGTTGCGTAATTGTGATTCTAAAGCTATTTCACGATCGGATTTAAAAGCATGGAAAAAGATTTGACGATAAGCTGCTTCAATCAATACATCCACATCAGATGGACTATAGAGACTTTCAGCATTATAAATTTTAGGTTGTTCGTCGCCACCTACTTCATAACCAGCTACACGAGTATTCTGAGAATTAGGTGCATAATTTAAAAGAGGAATAGCCAATGTTAAGACCTCCGTATCTTAAGATTATCTTAAATGTTTTTTCTACAATCATTAGCATAATCGACAACGGTATCGAACCTAAAAAAACGTAAAGATTTGTTACAGTAAAAAATCTATAAGGATTTATGGAACATCATTTAAGAGTAGGTAGTCTTTAACTAAAGACAAGTTGATAAGTGAACAAGTAAAGAAAGATAAAATAATTATTTATAGTTGATTAGCTAAAAGACAAATATTTACTATTATGAAACTATTTAAAGACGCACGAGATTATCAAATTACTTGGCTTTGTTTATTTCTTTCTGTAGGCATATTTTTTCGAGATTGGACTTTACAAATACAAGGAATTTTTCTCACTATTCTTACTTGCGTATTAACCCAAATTATTTTAAGTTCAGGAAGTAAATTTACTACCTTAAAGACTAATTTTATAACCATAAATAATCAAAAAAGTCAAGAATTATTCATAAATTCATTAGATTTTTCTGGGGTTAAAAGTGCTTTAATTACCGGGTTAGGTTTATCATTATTATTGCGATCAAATAGTCTTAATATTTTAATGTTAGCTAGTTTTTTAGCCATCGCCTCCAAATTTATATTTAACTATCATCAAAAACATTTTTTTAACCCGGCTAATTTTGGCATAATAGTTACTATCTTTTTAACTAAATCTGCTTGGGTATCTCCCGGACAATGGGGTAGTGATTGGTGGTATTTATTGTTATTTACTTCTACCGGAGCAATGGTATTAAATAAAGTAGGAAGATGGGAAACCAGTGCTGTTTTTCTAAGTGTTTACGCTAGTTTAGAAGCTACTTATAACTATTATTTAGGCTGGAATTTTGACGTTTTAACCCATCAATTAATGAGCGGAAGTTTATTAGTTTTTGCTTTCTTTATGTTAACAGATCCTCGTTCAATTCCTAACGCTAAAAATAGTCGAATTATTTGGGCGATAGTCATTGGGTTTTTAAGTTTTATCTTGAAGGAATTTTTCTATATAAATAGCGGAATTTTCTTAGCATTATTTATCATTTCACCCTTGACAATTCTATTTGATTTAATTTGGAAAGAAAACCGCTTCCGTTGGCAAAAATTAAACCCTATTTAAGTTCATAGTAAGTTCATAGTAATGGCTTTAGCCATGGTATTTATCTCAATTTTTTTTACTCCTAAAGAAGTTACTACAAACATCAAAAAATCATGAAAAAATACTTAATAATAATATCCTGTTTACTATCATTCTTCTTGTTTTTTCAACCATCAGCATTAGCTTTCTGTGGCTTTTATGTAGCTAAAGCAGACAGCAAATTATATAATCAAGCCTCTCAAGTTATTTTAGCTCGAAATGGCGATCGCACAGTATTAACGATGGCAAACGATTTTCAAGGAAACGTCAAAGACTTTGCCTTAGTTGTACCAGTACCAGTACCTATTAAAGAAGATCAGGTAAACATTGGCAACCCCAAAATTCTCGAAAGATTAGACGCTTTTAGTGCGCCAAGATTAGTAGAGTATTTTGATAGTGATCCTTGTCAACCTATGTATTATAAGGATGCCATGCCTAGTGCGGCACAAAATGGTGCTGTTAGAAGAGAGATGAAGGCAAAAAACGAATCTTTTGGTGTTATTGTCGAAAGTAAATTTACCGTTGGGGAATATGACATTGTAATTTTAAGTGCGAAAGAATCTGATGGTTTAGAAAAATGGTTAATTAGTAACGGTTATAATATTCCCAAAGGTGCAAAAGAGTTATTACAACCTTATATTCGTCAACAGATGAAGTTTTTTGTCGCTAAAGTTAATCTTACTGAATTAGCAAAATCAAATTTTCAATCATTACGCCCGATAATGATAGCCTATGAATCGCCTAAATTCATGTTACCGATACGTTTAGGCATGATAAACAGTCAAAAAGAGCAAGATTTAATCGTTTATTTACTCTCTCCCAATGGCGAAACTGAATTAAGTAATTATCGTACCGTAAAAGTGCCTTCCGATGTTGATATACCTGAATTTGTACAGGAAAAATTTAGCGATTTTTATAAAACTATGTTTACTCGCAGTTTTGAAAAAGAAGGGCGCAAAGTGGCATTTTTAGAGTATGCTTGGAGCATGGCAAACTGTGATCCGTGTTCTGCTGAACCCTTAAACCCTGATGAATTAAGACAAGCTGGGGTTTTTTGGCAAAATTCACCCTATGATAATAACCTGTTTATTACTCGATTACATATCAGATACGATCGCCAACATTTTCCCGAAGATTTGAGATTTCAAAACACAGCTAATCAACAATTATTTCAAGGGCGTTACGTTCTTCGTCATCCTTTCCGAGAAAAAATTACCTGCGATGCCGGAAGAGAATATACC
>NZ_VRZC01000211.1 GCF_016743215.1 Geminocystis sp. GBBB08 | reverse complement strand
CGATATTTTCAAAAGTCCACTTAGCTGGGGGAATTCCCCTATACATTGCGGCATTTTCAGCAGGTAAACCGAAGGCATCCCACCCCATCGGATGTAATACTCGATGGCCTTGCATTCTTTTACAACGAGCAATGACATCAGTGATAACATAGTTGCGAACATGACCCATGTGTAATTTTCCGGAAGGATAAGGAAACATAGAAAGGGCGTAAAATTTGGGTTTTTCGAGATCTTGTTCTGTATTATATAGTCCACTATTTGACCATTGTTTTTGCCATTTTGATTCTATATCAGTAGGTTGATAGGGAGATTGCATAAAATATTTTTTAATTTTTAATAATTATTTAATTTAGCTTAATGTTGAAAAGCCCTACATATATTTAGGTTAACCGAAGAAAACTGATGAAGGCAAGAGAGACTAGTGTGACTAAGGGACTAGGTGACTAGAGAAATGTTACACCAGAAAAATTGTCTTTTAAGCAACCATTGTAACATACTCAACCGAACTCGTTTTGTAAGGTTTTCTCATCTTTACCAAAGATTTTAGATTGAAATTAGGTTACACCGTAAGCACGACACCGAATCAAAAGTTTCGATGTTGGATCAATTCAAATCAATAAATAAAACGTTTCATCTTATCATAAAGTCAGAAACTTGTCATAGGATAAAAACAACCTTGCACGGAAGATAAAAGGACAGAATATAATTTAACGATAATCAGAATCTAAATTTTTAGCTGATATATATAGTTCACCTGATCAATTCCTGCTGTAAATGATTAACTAAGGCTTGTAAACCTAACCGATAACTTTCCACACCAAAACCGCTAATTTGTCCTAGGGCGATGGCTGCTATATATGAATGATGACGAAAATCTTCTCGTTTATAAATATTACTCAAATGCACTTCTACTACGGGGATAGCCACTGCGGATAAAGCATCCCGAATAGCGATACTTGTATGAGTATAAGCACCAGCATTGATGAGGATGCCTTGATGATGATTCAATGCTTGATGAATATAATCAACTAAGACACCTTCATGATTAGACTGTAAGCAAGATAAGGTAACATTTAAGTTACTGGCTTCTTGGTTTAAAATTGTATTAATATGCTCAAGGGTTAGATGCCCATAAATATTAGGCTCTCTTTTACCCAAGAGATTAAGATTATGTCCGTTTAAGACTAAAATGTTAAATTTTGACAAGGATTAAGATTCTTTATTCAAATCAATGTTAAAACTGGTTTAATATCTACCACGATCCCTTACTGGAATAGGAATTAATTCGGGTTCAGGTTCTGATTGTGGTCCTAGTAAAGCCTCAATTAATTTTTGAGTCCACTCTTTTAGTTTTTCAATCACTTTCTCTATCTGATCCATTAATAAAGAAGACTCCTATAAAACTTTTTTATATCTAAGACCATCATAACCTTTACTTTTTGTAAATGCAACCGTTAATTTTCTTAATTTTTTAAATAATTTATTTTTCAAACATGGAATTATTGCAGAATAAACGATACAATCAACTATCGTCTATGCTAAAGCCGAAATATTAGCATTATTCCTAAGTTTAATGAGTACAGAAATTTATATAAATCATCCAAATTTTGGTCTTCTTTATCGTTTATGTATCATCGAAAAAAATGAGGAGTTATTTACGACACTATATGCACAACGTCTTTTCTTTAAAGTCATAATTCAACCTACAGAAACTATTTTTGAGCCTTTGAGTCGTACAGAAGCTCGTATCTTAGTAGAAACAAAATTACGCCTTCTTAGGAGTAACGGAGAATGGGAAGCCTATAAACAAGTGAATGAACTTTATCAACGTACATTTCAATGAGTAATCCTATAGTTAATAATTTACAGCAAATTCAAAAAACTATTCCTTCTCATGTGCGTTTAATCGCCGTCACAAAAACTGTCTCTGTGGAAATGATGAAGGCAGTTTATGAGGTAGGAGTAAGGGATTTTGCTGAAAATAAATTACAAGAAGCTATTAATAAACAAAACGAATTACGAGATTTTAGTGATATTTGTTGGCATTTTATCGGGCATTTACAAACCAATAAAGCAAAAAAAGCGGTTGAATCTTTTCTTTGGATTCATTCTGTAGATAGTTTAAAACTAGCTCAAAAGTTAGATTTTTTTAGTCAACAAGCCTTAAAAGATGGTATTATTACTACTTTACCTCAAGTTTGTTTACAAGTAAAAATTTTACCTGATCAAAATAAATATGGCTGGAATATTGATCATTTATATCAAGATTTATCTAGTTTACAAAAGTTGACATTTTTGCATTTTCGGGGTTTAATGACGATTTTACCTTTAGGTTTAACTTCGGCAGAAGTTTTCTCAGCTTTTCAAGAAGTAACAAATTTAGCCTTACATTTACGTCAAGATAATTATTTTTCCTCAGATTTTGATCAATTATCTATGGGAATGTCTGGGGATTATCTTTTGGCAATGGAAGCTGGTGCAACGATGATTCGTTTAGGTACAATTATTTTTGGCGATCGCTAAATTTAAGTTATGGATGATAGCTAATCAATTTAAGAATTAAGAGGTAAACAGAACATGAGGAGTAATAATCATAATACTTGGGAACACATTAGAGAAGAGATTATTTTACTTTGTATTCAATGGTATGTAACAGAAAGATTAAGCTACTCTCAATTAAAAATGGTGATGCAACAAAGGGGGTTTAAAATTGATCCTCGTACCATTAATTCCCTAGTACAAGAATATACTCCGAGAGCCATGAAAAGATTTCGGGAAACAGAAAAAAGGCGGAAAAAAGGCTGGAGAGTGGTACAAATACCGTTTAAATTAAAAGGAAGAAGTAAATTTTTGTATAGAGCGGTAGATGCCCAAGGCAACACTTTAGATTTTATGATTACTGGTACTAGAAATAAAGAAAAAGCCAAGAATTTTTTTGAACAAACTATTTCTACAAATACGGAAATTACTCCTAGTAAAGTTTTATCAAAAAGAGCAAAAAATAATTTAAAAAATAATAATTGGATCGGAAGTTTAGTTAGTATTGTTATACTTTCTCTAGTAGGAATGTTCGTATTTGATCAAATGGTAAAATATACAGAAAAAAACCATAATCCTAAGTTAAATAAGACTTCTTTTTCTGACATTCAATCTTTCTATTGGGATATGGCATAAAATATTAATAATTAATATTGAGAAAAATATAATGGTATTAAAAACTGATAATAATGAACAGATTAACTTACAACTTTTATCTTTAAGTATTTTAATATTACCTTTTCAAAGTTTTTTAGCGGTTATTATTCTATTTTATCTAATTTGTAAATCATGGTTAAATAACTATAAAAATATTATTCATAATCCTCTTAGTTATAGTTTTTTGGGTTTAACCTGTCTGATGATAATAGCTTCTATTTTTGCTTATAAATCTGGGGAATCATTGTTAGGATTAATCCATTTTGTGCCTTTTTTCTTGATGTTTTTAGGTTTAAGAACTTTATTTACTAAGTATGATCATTTATTTTTTATTATTTTACCAATTATTTTTAATTCAATTCCTATAGTTTTATTAGGAATAGGGGAGGTTAAATTTGGTTGGGCAACTCCTGAGATTATTTATAAACTTTTAGGATGGCAATTAACAGCTTATGGAATGCCTCAAGGAAGAATGTCGTCTGTTTTTCCCCATGCAAATCCTTTAACTTTATACTTAACTACTGCTTTAATTTTTACCATTAGTTTAATTATTTATCGTTGGGGAAACAACCAAAATGGTAAAATAAATTTATTGCTACTTTTGACGGTTATTCTTAATCTATTTGGACTAATTTTAACAAGTTCTCGCAATGGTTGGATTATAACTTTTT
This sequence comes from Geminocystis sp. GBBB08, assembly GCF_016743215.1. Lineage (GTDB taxonomy): Bacteria > Cyanobacteriota > Cyanobacteriia > Cyanobacteriales > Cyanobacteriaceae > Geminocystis. The sequence continues at coordinate 1,689 of NZ_VRZC01000211.1, read as the reverse complement.
TTAGTTTTATTGCTTTTGCCATTTATCTAAATTGGTATTTAATTTTACAACTATTAACCTTTGGGGGGGTTGCAATAGGTTGGGCTTCATTTGGTAATTTACCCGGACAAAATTGGTTACGAAAAATAGTGCCTAGTTTTTTATGGCAACGATTATCAGATCAAATGTACCCTGATCGCCCTTTAGCCACTTTAAGAACAAGTCAGTGGCATTTTTGTTTGGATTTAATTACAGAACGTCCTTTTTTTGGATGGGGTTTAAGAAATTTTACGATTTTATACGAAGAAAAAACATCTCTTTATTTAGGGCATCCTCACAATTTATTTTTAATGTTTGCGACAGAAACAGGATTAATAACTTTAGGTACAATAATGTTTATTATCGGCAGAATTTTATGGAGGGGAATTTTTGCATTAAAAACCTTAAAATTTCAAAAATCTGAGGGAATTATTCTCTTTAGTTATTTAGTGGTTTTTAGCAGTTTTATTCTCTTTAATTTATTTGATATAAGTATTTTTGATTTAAGATTAAATCTTTTAGGCTGGATAATTTTAGCCACAATTTCTGGCGTAAGTGAAAATATAAATAGGGGTTGCTGAAAAAATGTTTTAGTGAAGGTAAGGAAAAGTCTTTATAATTGAGATAAACTCTTGCCAATTCCCCATTCCTTATTCCTAATGACTTTTTTAGGCGTTAAAATCTTCAAAAGCAAGGCGAATTTGCTCTAAACGACGACGATTTACCCCTAAATCCGACTCCCCTAAACGAGAAGCAGAACGCCATTGTATTACATTTTTATTTAAAGGAAAATAAAACTCCGCATCATCAACAAAACCCATAATTTTACTGCGAGATTCTGTATGAATATAATCTTCTTTTTGTTCAATAATTTTTGTGTTTGGTACTACCGATAAAATTTTGAGCAAACTATTATATGCTTGAAGACGATCGCCGTTATAATTTAAAGGTGGGATATAATGAATATTATCGGCTTCTTGACTGATAACACAATTAGGAGTTGAAGGACAATTAAAAAGTTTTCCATCCGTTACACCTAAATTAGTTGGTATCTTACCTTCAAAATGAAAAATTGCCCCTAAAACAGGTAAAGGAGGTGAAAAAGGAAAAGAAAACGGTAAAATGAATGACGAAAAAGTAATGATAAATATGCTAAAAATTGCAAAAATAGATAACATCATCATAGATAATAATTAAATTAAGTTGGATAAAAGAATGATCATTGAACAGAATTGTAGTAATGGCTTTCGTCCCTTTAAGCCCTCAAAAGCAAACTAACAAAGTTAAATTACGACAATATCGGCACTCGTTAAAACTAAATCAGTATTTAAAGTAGCAAATTGCACCGCCGCTGTGGCACCGTTACTGTCAACATCAAAGAATAAGCCACCATTAGTGGAATTGTAGAAGAAACGATGAGCGGAAGTTGTAGCCGATGAACCAATGGTAAACTGGTTACTAGGTAATGTATCTATTGATAAATCACCGCCAAAACCGATATGACTAACTAAAATCGTATCATCCGTGACGGAAAAATCCGTAATTTGATCGATTCCTTCTAGTGGTGAATCAAAGTGGAAAAAGTCATTACCCGTGCCGCCCGTGAGAGTATCATTCCCTGAATCACCGTTGAGAAGATTATTGCCACCATTACCCTGAATCAAGTTATTA
>NZ_VRZC01000210.1 GCF_016743215.1 Geminocystis sp. GBBB08 | reverse complement strand
ATATCACATAGCGAGGGCGATCCGGTACAAGTCTTGACCAATATTCAAAGGTTTGGGCATAATGTTTAGATAAGTCTTCTCCTCGTTTTTTCATCTCAATTAATAACTTAGGTTTCCAGACTAAATCGGCAAAACCAGTATTTTTCTTTTTACTACCCTTTTTAATGGCTTCTTCATATTTTGCCCCAGCTTCCAATGCACCATCATAACCGAATGCCTGAAAAAATCTATCTAAGAAGATTTGCGCTTCTTTCCTTTCCTGCCCTGTAATGTGTTGTTGACAAAAGGTAATAAATTTTTCAAGGTTGTCTTGATGATTGCTTGTCATGGAAAGAAAAATTGTTATTTGGTAATTAACGAGGTATCACAAAACAAAGTGGTGGTAGAAAATAAAAATATACTACTGACGTTTCTTTTACTAGTGGAAAATTCAGCTTCGCCTCCACCTCAAGGAGAATGAGGAATTCTTTTTGACATTGTTGTTAAAATTAATTGTATAATGAAGACTCAATAAAAATATAGTCAAAGCTAAAGTTAAGTAGTGTCAAAAATAAAATATTTTTCAGAAAACTTCTTTAAACTATAATCAGCTTTATCATCAAGTAAAAAAGAGCATGGATGATCGAGCATTACCTGTTAGTAAGTCAACAAGTATTAAGAACATTAGATAAAAACTGGCAATCACATTAATAATTATCAGAAGTGGAAGTAACTTTTTTAGGCACAAGTTCAGGAGTACCAACTAGATCAAGAAACGTCTCTAGCGTGGCTTTAAGGCTAACTCAACGGGGAGAAGTTTGGTTATTTGATTGCGGAGAAGGTACACAACATCAACTATTACGCAGTGATTTAAAAACTTCTCAACTGAAAAAAATTTTTGTCACCCATATGCACGGAGATCATACTTTTGGTTTAATGGGATTATTAGCTAGTTGCGGTTTGGGTGCTCATGCAGAAAATATAGAAGTTTATGGGCCGCCGGGCATTGAGCCTTATTTAAAAGCCTGTATGAAATATTCTTATACTTATTTTCCCTATGGTGTCAATATTAATACCGTTGACTCCGGTTTAGTCTATGAAGATGATGAATTTATTGTTACCACACAATTACTAAAACATCGTGTAACCGCTTTTGGTTATCGCATCACGGAAAAAGATAAAGCCGGTAAATTTGATGTGGAAAAAGCCAAAACATTGGATATTCCTTTTGGTCCTGTGTATGGGAAACTAAAAGCAGGTGAAACCGTTACCCTTGAGGATGGACGTACATTTATTGGCTCTCAATTTTGTGGGCCTAACGAAATTGGGCGTAAGTTTGTTTATTGTACCGATACGGTTTTTTGTGAAAATGCCATTGCCTTAGCTGAAGATGCTGACGTTTTAATTCATGAAGCAACATTCGCTCATCAAGATGCACAAATGGCTTTTGAAAAAATGCACTCTACTACCACTATGGCAGCACAAGTAGCTTTAGCGGCACAGGTTAAACAATTAATCATGACCCATTTTAGCCCCCGTTATGCTCCAGGTAATGCACTACAGATGAGTGATTTATTGAAAGAAGCTCAGTCAATTTTTCCGCAAACGGTTTTAGCCTATGATTTTTTCCGTTATGAAATTCCTCGCCGTCGTTAAGATCTAACACCTTACATTTAAAATCTATTAAGATAAACTTGTTAATAAAACTTAATAAATGTTTGTAAAATATTAAGCATAAATTCAATTTTACCAATTGCGGTAATTTTGAGAAAACAGTCCTACATTCGAGGAGGCAAAACCCTTGTTTAAAGAAATATTACGAGAAAAAGAAGGTTATTTTTTAATTAGTCACATTATCGCCATGATATTTGGCTTGGCAGGTTTATTATTAGTTTTACCTAACCCTGAATTTATCGGCAGTTTACCACCCATCGGACAAAGTGCTTTTAGTTGGTCAATGATTGGTGGCGGAGTGATATATATGATTTTAGGTTGGGCGACGATCGCCATTTATGCTTATCGTCAATTAGGTACATTTTACTGGTTAACCTTCATGATTCCAGCATTAGGAATTTCCTTAACCAGTGAATTATTAGGTACAAGTACGGGGTTTCCTTTTGGTGCTTATCATTATCTTTCTGGTTTAGGTTATAAAATCTCAGGTTTAGTACCTTTTACCATTCCTCTATCATGGTTTTATTTAGGTTTTAGCAGTTATCTCATTGCTAGAGTTGGTTTAAATAAATTAGCAATTCATTCCCTATTAAAAGATTTTGGTGCGATTATTTTTGGTGCGTTATTATTAACATCATGGGATTTTGTCTTAGATCCGGCGATGAGCCAAACAAGTGTACCATTTTGGTTATGGGATCAACCCGGAGAATTTTTCGGAATGCCCTATCAAAATTTTGCGGGGTGGTTCGGAACAGGTACAATATTTATGATCATAGCTACTATTTTTTGGCGTATAAAACCTCTTGATTTTGAGAAAATTTCCCTGACAATTCCTGCTGGAGTTTATATCGGCAATTTTGGTTTTGCGATGATAATGAGTATCGGCGCTGGATTTTATATCCCTATTTTTCTGGGAATTTTATTAGGAATATTACCCTTAATAGTCTTTTTGTGGTTAGCCAATCAACATAATAGCAAAGAAGATAACTCTACTCCTGAAACTTTAGCTTCTGTTTCTCAATAATAGACTTTTTGCACAAGTCGGCGGATTTGGGAAGTGCTCATTGGTGAAGAAAATTCAGATAAAACTATCCAAGTTTGATCTTTGTTTTTATTTTGCCAGAGATCTATTAATCATAATGGGTAAACAATTGATAGTTAGATAAATTGATAGTTAGATAAATTGATAGTTAGATAAATTGATCATTGACACTTAACAATTGATAGTTAATACTTGTGGAATAAACCTCTTGCTTGTTACATAATAATTAATAAGTAATAAATTTTAAGTAATAAGTACTTAGACAGAATAAATTATATCTAAGCAATATAAGGGAAGGGTTTAAACCCCTTGTCACTCCTTGTTATCCTAGACTTACCTAAAAATAAAATGCGGTATTCATTTTGTCCATTTATTTAGGTATGGTTAATTCCTGATTAATTAACTGAAATCTTTTCACCCTTAAAGATTGCTGATTCCTCATTCTTCATTATCTCTCAAACTCTATTGTCAAATCAATGCCAAATTCTCAAGACAGAAAAACCTTAATTTTAATAGCAGATGATGAATCTCTTAGTAGAAAACATCTGACTATAATGTTACGCAAAGATGGTTATGACATTGTGGGGGTAGAAAATGGAGAAGAGTGTTTAATTGCCTATCAAAAATTACGTCCTGATATAGTACTATTAGATGGTCTTATGCCCATTATGGACGGGTTTGAGTGTTGCCAAGAATTAAAAAAATTACCCCATAGTGAAGATACCCCTGTATTAATGATTACGGGTTTAGATGATAAAGTTTCTGTCAATCATGCGTATGAGGTAGGAGCTACAGATTTTTTGACTAAACCAATTAACCCTGCGGTTTTACGTCGTCGTATTCGTTATTTATTGGATGCCAAAAAAGCGGAAAAAGCCTTAAAAGAAAGTGAAGAAAAATATCGAACTTTAGTAGAAAATCTCAAAGAAGTAATTTTTTATACAGATATAACAGGAAAATTAACATTTCTTAATCCCGCATGGAAAGAATTAACTGGTTTATCCCCAGAAGAAAGTTTAGGTCATAATTTTTCTGAATATATTTATCCTGAAGATTTACCACTTTACGAAAAAGGTTTTCAATCATTACTCGAAAATAAAAATCTTACCTATTATTTACAAATAAGGTATCTCAAAAACAGTGGCAATGTTGGTTGGATAAAAATTTTTGCTTCTTTAGTCACAAAAGATCAACAAATAGAAGGAATTTCTGGAAGTTTAAATGATATTACTGAACGTAAAAGAATAGAACAATATCAAAAAATTGAACGTGATGTGATCAAAATTTTAGCTGAATCTGAAGGTTTAGACTATGGCATTGAGGGAATTTTACGAATAATAGGTGAAAATTTGGGGTGGGAAATAGGGGAATATTGGAAGTTTAATGATAGTACTCAATTAATTCATTTTCAAAATTCATGGTGTATTGAGGATAAAAATATTAAAAATATCTGTAAGCAACATCAAGAAGAAATAAAAACCATGTTTTGGAATAATTGGGAATTTAATAGTTATGAAGATGGGTGTGATAATAATAAAATTATCTCTAAAAATCTGAAAATAAATAATAACTTACAACCTATTTTTGTCTTTCCCGTTAATAATGGAGATGAACATTTAGGGGTTATGTGTTTATTTTCTCGACAAAATTACCAAAATGATGGTACTTTGTTAGAAAACATTGCCACTATGGGGAATCAAATTGGACAATTTATTAAACGGAAACAAGCTGAAGAAAAGTTAAAAGAAAGAAATTTATTATTACAGTCAGAGTTGAATATTGCTTCTGAATATATTTTCTCATTGTTACCCTCTCCCAATGAACAAGAGTTAGTAGTGGAACAAAAATTTATTCCTTCAGCGAAATTAGGTGGTGATATTTTTGATTATTATTGGTTAGATGAAGAAAATGTAGTTATTTATTTACTCGATGTAGCAGGTCATGGTATTCACTCAGCTTTATTATCGGTATCCATTTTAAATTTAGTACGCACTAATTCATTATATAATACTGATCCCTATCAACCTTGGACTATTTTGACAGAATTAAATAGACTCTTTCAAATGGATAGTGATCGAGTTAATTACTTTACTATGTGGTATGGGGTTTATAATAAAAATACTCGTGAATTGCTTTATGCTTCTGCCGGTCATCCACCAGCCATTTTAATTTCTCCTCAAGGTAGTGGTTGGCAATATCATAAATTATCAACTCCGAATATGCCTATTGGAATGCTTGAGGATATAGATTTTGATCAAGGTTTATATGAAGTTCAAACTGAGAGTAACTTATATATTTTCAGTGACGGTATTTATGAAATTCCTGTAGGAAATGGAGACATTTGGGGTTTAAATAATTTTACTGATTTACTTTTACAACTTCAAAAAGAAGATAATCAAGATTTACAAAAAGTTATTGATCATGTACATATAGTCAATAAATCTAGTAACTTTGATGATGATTTATCTATTCTTAAAATTACCCTTAATTAACGAGAAATGAGTAATATCAAGTTCGGATGATTACTTATAATAAAAATTTGCGAACTTCTTTGCGTCTTGGCGCCTTTGCGTGAAATTTTACTATAACTATTTAATCGAACCTGATATAATTACTTTTTCTATTTGATGGAGATAACCGGTAATTAAACTCTGTTACTGAAGAACAAAGATGAGCTAAATTATACAATAATCCAGAAGATAAAGCAGAATGGTTTATTTGGATTTATCAGTAGAAAGAAAAAGATAAAGATGATTTATGGAAAACTATTTCTCAAAGTGTGCCAACATGATAAGCACTCGACGCATTTAACTTACATTTTCTATTAATTCTAAAAAATAATCTAAAGTTTTAACTTTGAACTCTTTCCTTTTCCCTTTTCCCTTCCATCACCAGACGACTTAAATGCTTTCCTAGCT
>NZ_VRZC01000020.1 GCF_016743215.1 Geminocystis sp. GBBB08 | reverse complement strand
AAACAGCCGTATTAATTCAAAATGGAGATGAATCTTTACGGATTGACATGGAAAATGACGATGAATTAGACAAATTAATAAATCAGTTTTTAGACTATGAAAGGGCTGAAATAAAAGACTTTCGTCAAGCAATTAATACTTTTAGTCAAGATTTACCCACTATACTAAACACTCTCAGAAATTTAATTGATTCTCAAGATACCCTAAACTCAGATACTTCAGGCAAGGGGCTTAAGCCCATTGTTACCAACTCTGGAAAACCCATACCCTTACCGAAAGTTAAGTTAAAAGCTGATAAAATTAACGGTAAAATTATTATTGATGAGATAACAATTTTAGAAAATATACCGCCTTTGGCATGGGAATATAAATTAGGTAATCGTAGTGCCTTAGAATGGATATTAGACCAATATAAAGAAAAAAAACCTAAAGATAAAACCATAGCAGAAAAGTTCAATAATTATCGTTTTGCTGACTATAAAGAGCAAGTAATTGACTTATTAACCAGAGTTACTACAGTTAGTATTGAAACGATGAAAATTATTAACCAAATGAATTTATAAAACTAAATATAGCAGTCCTAAATCTGTTGTGAAATCTCTAAAGATAGAAAACAAATTCTTCCCTATTATCTAACAAGGCAAGGAGCTTAAGCCCCTTGTTACCTACCCTCTGCCTTCAAATTTGCTATGGTTATTTTGCCACGAATCATTTAGGATTGCTATAGTTAAGACAAGACAATCAACAGTACCTCAGTTCGATGTAAAAATATCGGATAAAGATAGTTGATTATTTTTTCAACCAGCTAAACATAGCGCGTAAATCTTTACCGACTTCTTCTATAGTTTGTTCAGCTTCACGACGACGCATAGCAGTAAATCCGGGTTTTCCAGCCTGATTTTCTAAAATAAATTCTCTGGCAAATTGCCCTGATTGAATTTCCGTAAGAATTTTTTTCATTTCAGCACGGGTGTCATCGGTTATAATTCTAGGGCCTCTGGTATAATCACCATATTCAGCAGTATTAGAAATACTATTACGCATAGTAGCTAAACCACCTTCAACGATTAAATCGACGATTAATTTAACTTCGTGTAAACACTCGAAATAAGCTAATTCTGGTTGATAACCAGCAGATACTAATGTATCAAAACCTGCTTTAATTAACTCGGATAAACCGCCACATAATACAGCTTGTTCACCAAATAAATCGGTTTCTGTTTCTTCTCTGAAGCTAGTTTCAAGAATACCTCCACGAGTACCACCAATTCCTTTGGCATATGCCATCGCTAAATTACGAGCGTTTCCTGTAGCATCTTGATATACGGCAAATAAAGCTGGTACACCTTGTCCTTGTTCATAAGTCCGACGTACTAAATGTCCAGGTCCTTTAGGTGCAATCATTACTACGTCAACATCTACAGGGGGTATAATTTGACCAAAATGAATATTAAAACCATGAGCGAATGATAATACTTTACCTTTAGTTAAATAAGGTGCAATCTCTTTTTCATAGATACTGCGTTGAACTTCATCCGGTAATAAAATCATAATCCAGTCAGCAAGGGAAGAAGCCTCAGCAACGGTATGGACTTTTAAACCTGCCGATTCAGCTTTAGCTTTAGATTTGCTCCCTTCATAAAGTCCAACAATGACATTAACACCACTTTCTTTTAAGTTTAAAGCATGGGCGTGTCCTTGAGATCCATAACCAATAATTGCTACAGTTTTATTAGCAAATAAGTCTAAGTTGGCATCATTATCATAATACATCTGAGCCATTGTAATTTACCTCAATTATAAAATTTAAAATTTAGTGAGCGATCTTATATCTTACCTCAGATCTTGCATCAACTATTAAATTGACTGGTTAAGGTAGGTAATCTGTAAATCTTACTATATAGAACCTATTTGATATTTACATCTGTAACCGAAATAACAAAAGGTTTTGACGAGATTAAAGCATTTATTCTCAAATCATTACTATGTAATTCTTCTAAAAAAGATACCAAATGGGTTCTATAAAGCTGATAGCTGATAGCTGATAGCTAACACCTCAATATTTATTCATAATTATCGTTCATCGTTAACAGTATCAACAAGTAAAATAGATGAAGAATTATGGTTAGTAGGTTAATAAAAATGTTAGAACATGATGTAATTATTATTGGTGGTGGTTTAGCCGGATGTCGTGCCGCTCTTGAAATTAAAAAACAAAATCATAGTTTAGATGTAGGTTTAGTGGCGAAAACTCACCCTATTCGTTCTCATTCTGTGGCTGCTCAAGGTGGTATTGCTGCTAGTTTACAAAATGTAGATCCTGAAGATGATTGGAAAGCTCATGCTTTTGATACCGTTAAAGGCTCAGATTATTTAGCAGATCAGGATGCAGTAGAATATTTAACCAAAGAAGCTCCGGAAGTTATTATCGAATTAGAACATTTAGGGGTGTTATTTTCTCGTTTAGAAGATGGTAGAATTGCCCAACGGGCTTTTGGTGGACATTCTCATAAACGAACTTGTTATGCTGCTGATAAAACTGGTCATGCTATGTTACACGAGTTGGTTAATAATTTGCGACGAAATAAAGTCAAAGTTTATGAAGAATGGTATGTTTTGCAATTAATTCTCGAAGATACTAAACCCTCTCAACCTTTATTAAGTAGAGAGAATATACCCAATGAGGAGAATGTTATTAAAGAAGCTAAAGGTGTTGTTATGTTTAACATCGCTGATGGGCGTTTAGAGGTAGTAAGGGCGAAGGCGGTGATGTTTGCGACTGGTGGTTATGGTAGGGTTTTTAATACTACTTCTAATGATTACGCTTCCACTGGTGATGGTTTAGGAATGTGTGCGGCGGCGGGTTTACCTCTTGAAGATATGGAATTTGTACAGTTTCATCCTACGGGCTTATTTCCTGTCGGTGTCTTGATTTCTGAAGCAGTTAGAGGAGAAGGTGCTTATTTACGCAACAGTGACGGTGAGCGTTTTATGCAACGTTACGCCCCTAATCAAATGGAATTAGCCCCCCGTGATATTACTTCCCGTGCCATAGTTTTAGAAATTCGGGCAGGAAGGGGTATTCATCCTGATGGTAGTGCCGGTGGTGCTTATGTGCATTTAGATTTGACTCACATGGGTAAGGAAAAAATTATGAGTCGTGTGCCTTTTTGTTGGGAAGAAGCCCATCGTTTGGTGGGAGTTGATGCTGTTTATCAGCCCATGCCTGTACGCCCTACCGCTCATTATTGTATGGGGGGCATTCCTGTTAATACCGATGGTAGAGTGCGTCAAAATGTAACTCAATTAACGGAAGGATTTTTTGCGGCAGGAGAATGTGCTTGTGTTTCCGTGCATGGTGGCAATCGTCTCGGTAGTAATTCTCTCTTGGAATGTGTGGTTTATGGTAGAAGGGTTGGACGGGCGATCGCCAATTATGTTATAAATCGTAAAATGCCCGATATTGACGAGAAAAAGTACTTACAACAAGCACAAAAGCGCATAAATAGTTTACTTTGTCAAGAGGGAAATTTAAGAATTAATAGCTTAAGACAAGATTTTCAGGATACCATGACAGAGCATTGCGGAGTATTTCGCCTAGGGGAAGTGATGAAAGAAGGTATAAAAAAAATTCAACAACTTAAGGCTAAATATAGTCAAATTTTCCTCGAAGAAAAAGATACTCATTGGAATCCTGAGTTAATTGAAGCCTTAGAATTACAAAACATCATGATTGTTGGGGAGATAATTTTAACCTCCGCTTTACAACGGCAAGAAAGCCGAGGAGCACATTCACGGGAAGATTATCCCACCAGAGATGATAAAAATTTTCTGCAACATACTTTAGCCTCTTATTCTAGGGATAGTGTCAAAGTTGATTATATGCCTGTAGTTATAACTATGTTTGAACCAAAAGAACGAAAATACTAATAACCATAGCTTAGATTTTTCACCCACTAAAAACCAACCTCGAAATTAATTTCGAGGCCCATAGCTGTCATTATCTAATCAAAAAGTGATCGAAACTGGGGAAAAATTATCTTTAGAAGAACAAGAAATATTAGTTAATTTAATACAGAAAAGATTATCTGAATAACGGAGAATAATGTTAAGTCAAGAAATAAAAAAAGTTCATCAAGAAATGGAAGATAGAAAAATAAAATTTAGTACAGTTAATGATTTTTTAGGAGAATTAGATCAAGAATAAAAATTGCATTTTTTAAAGTTGCTTTAGTTGATTTTTGCTATTAGCTTTGTCAAGAAGAGTGCAAAGGGATTTACGACTCAAAATCATTAACTTTCAATTATCTTAATTTCCTCCTCCGTTAAACCATACAATTTATACACTAAGACATCAATTTCTCTCTCTAATTTACTGGTATCTGCTAAAGAATTTACTTTTTTTTCTGTTAAGATTTCCCTTACTAATTTGATAAATATTTTTTGTTTTTTCATCGTAATATCTTTAGGAATAGGAATTTTTGAAGTGGTAGGATTATCAAATTGCATAGTACGAATAGCCTTAGCAAATATAAATAAATAAACATACCAATTAACTAACTTAGAGTGTAATAAAGTCCAAATAAATTCTGGTTTAATCTCCGGTTTTAATTCAATTTGATTGATAGTATCTACTAAAATAAAATCTTGATTTTCAGGAATAGAAGCAGTAATAGAAATATGATCAATTGGATTTTCTATATGAGCTACGATTCTTTGAACTAAAATAGAATTAGCCTTAATAAATGCCTTATTGTCATTAACAATTTGACGGTTAATTTTTCCTTTTATGCCTTTAATACCATATTTTTGTACTTGGGCACCACCAATTACATCAGCGTCTCCTTTGTCACTAACTAATTTTTGCAACATCGCACCCCGTTGATTTATGCTAATATCATTTAAAAATTGACAGCTATTTAATATTTTTAATCCTAACTCAATTTCTCTCTCATTGATACCATTAATAATAAAGCCAAATTGCTTAAATAATTCTTTATCTAAAGTAGTTAAATATCTAATATCTTCACCAAAAAGTTTTAAAGATTGATAATTTTTACTTGTTGAATTTCTTATTAATTGAAAAATACAAACTTCTAATTTTACATCTTGCCAAACCTTGCCACAATCGACAATTTTTGTTAAGTCATTAATGGTATCTTCTCTAATTTTTTGATAGTTAGAGGCAAAGGTAAATGATTTAGGGATAATATAAGATTGAATACCACATTTATTTAACATTTCATAACCTTTTTTGATAAATAAAATTGCTGTTTCTGTTGTGCCATAGCCATAAATTTCATTGAGAATTTCTTGTTGATTTTGTGTTAATTTGACTCCATAAGGAGGATTACCGATAATAAGATCAAAACCGATAAAGTCACCATTCTGATTTAACACTTCGGGAAACTCAAAACGCCACTCAAAACCATGACGATAGATAGCATGATTTTGTTTATCGTCTATCTCTTGAATTAATAAATTAATTTGTTTTTCTAACTTTTTTTCTTTCTTTTCTCTGTCTTTTTTCTCCTTACCGGATTCTTTAAATAAAGATTGTTGATTTTGTAAACTATATAACTCATTTTCCTTTTTCCTTAATTCTTGTTGTAGAGGATCATTTCCCGTCATAACTGTAGTAAAATTATCTTTTATTTGCTTAATTAAAGTGATAACTTCCTGTTTTTCTTGTCTGTTTTGAGGATTATGATAAGTCTTGATTGCCTGTTGATAATCTTTAATCGTTAAATTATGTTTTTTGAGGGCTAATTTTAAATCTGATTTTAAATCAAAGCGACTAATTAAAGAGTTTCCGCACTTAATATTAATATCAATATTTGGTAAAGTTTCAAGGGTGCGATCGCCTCTAGCTCTGCTTGGTAAGGTGGATTTAACCGCCCCCCTTGGTAAGGTGTGAGTATTATTATGGAAAGTACCCATTTCTAAGGGGGATTTAGGAAGATCATTTTCATGATAATAAGCGTTTTTGAGCAACTCAATCCATAACCTTAACCGACAAATTTTTACAGAATTAATGTTAATATCCACTCCAAATAAGCAATTTTCAATGATAGTTTTCTTTTCATGAAATAAACTTTCTTGGATGCGTTGACTATTGGCAAAATCCGGTTTATAGTTATATAATTCTCCATCTTCATCCTTAATTATTAACTCATCATTTTCAACCTCGATCGAATATTCCTTAATCCGTTTTCCTTGTCTATCTTGCCAAATATTTAACCTACTTTTTAAAGCGATAATTTCATTTAAAGCTGATACTAAAAAATGACCAGAACCCACCGCAGGATCGCAAATGGTGATACTATTAATGATAGAATTAGCTTCATTTCTTGCCTCCAGATTTTGATATTCAATTAATTCTTTTAACTCGTCAATATTTTGACAATGCCAACTTTTAACCTGATTAAATTTTGTGATAACTGCTTTAGAAACGGTTTCCCGACACATATACATAGTAATAAAACCGGGAGTAAAAAAGGAACCATCTTGATAACCGTTAATCTTCTCAAAAATTAACCCCAAAACCGAAGCATTAATTAAGCTTTTTCTTTCCTCTTGGATTTCTTCTTTTCCTTCACTGCTGAAGTTATAAGCTGATAAAAACTCGAATAAATAAGTTAAAGTGTTTAACTCTCCTGTTTTTCTATTCCCTTGACTATTTTTTAAAACAGTATGCTTAAATAAGAGTAGTTGATAATCATTATTTAAGTTGGCAATTAAGAGGGTTTTATTTTCTAATTCTGTTACCTCAAATAAACCACTGTTAAGATAAGGAATATAATTAAATTTAGCTTGAATATCTGGATTTCTCTCATCAATATTTTTCGCTAATACTTGAAAGAAGAGGGTATCTAAGTCATTAAAATTAGTAATTGTTTCACTGTGAAGAAAACTATAACTTTTATCACCATTGTTATAGTTAATAAGTTGTGCCTCTAGGAGTTTTAAAAATAAAATACGGTTAATCCAAGTAATAACTAATTCTAAGGCAACTTTAAATAATTGTTCTTGATAATTTTCTCCTAATTCCTCAAGATTAGATAGATTATTGAGTTTATTATAAGTATCTAAATGATAGATGACATTTTCTAATAATGATCCCTGATTTCGATTGTCTTGACAAAGGCGCTGAATTAATTTTTTACTTTTTTCTTTGACTTCTGTTAAACCAATGATATATAGTAATTCCCTATAAAAATCTTGATCTAAACTATTGCTATCGTTGGCAAAAGGTAGTTTTAATAAATGTTCGGGAGATAGAATTTTATAGAGAGGTATTAACTGTTTATCTTCGGATATATTTTGATAGTCTTTGAGGTTAAAATAAGTAAAGTTTTCTCTTAATTCATGCTGTTTCTCAGTGATATATTTACTAGCAATTTCTTGATAAAAAAAATCTTGTTTATTGCTAGTTAATCTTCCTGCTTGAAAGTCTTGAAAGTCTTTAATTAAGGCTTTATTTTGGTAAAATAATCTTTCAAATAAATTAGCATCAAAGATAAACCAGTTATAAATATCAGTGATGATTAAATGTTTTAAGTTGATGTTATTATCGTTAATTCTTTCTTGTAAATAATAAAAGAGTAACTGCTGTAATGATTTGACGTTAAGTTTATCAAGACTAACCATTTCGGTTTTATTTGCTGGTTTTTTTGTCTCGATAATTACGCCGATTTGACTGTTTTTATTGCCATGATGAATGACTAAATCATTTTTATTTTTAGTATTGAGATAATGAAGGGGATGATAATAAGTTTGATTAAAAAAATCTCGTAAATTATTTTTATGATATTCTTCCGATTCGTTAATTTTATTATTGGTTATAGAAATTAATTTTTCTAAATTTTCTTTAAATTTATTAATATCTTCCCTAGCAATGGGTATTTTTCTAAAAGCAGAATTTAAGGCTTGTTTAATATACATCTTTTATATATTTTTAAGGTTTATTAACTGACTTTAGTAGAGTTATGTTGTTAGGAATGATATTAATATTATTGGGAGGGTTGATGGTGTTGAGTCATAAATCGCTCTGCCATAAATTAACTGTTAGGAATGAAATTTATATCATTGAGGGGATTTATTATCAACTATCAACTAAGCTAGTTTGCATTTAAGTAGAATGGTGATGGTAGGGAAAAGGGAAGAGGGAAGAGGGAAAAATTAAGACTTTCAGTCATTTTCAAGAATTAATAAAAAAGGTAAGTTAAATGCGTCTTAGCTTATTTACGATAAATCAATACCTTCAATATATTTCGCTACAGTTTGAACATCTTTGTCACCACGACCTGAACAATTAATGACAATATGAGGGCTACCTTTAATATCAAGGCAAAGTTTCTCTAAATAAGCGAAAGCGTGAGCAGTTTCTAAGGCGGGAATAATGCCTTCTAATTTACACACCAACTGAAAAGCTGCTAAAGCATCCTTATCAGTAACGCTATAATATTCTGCTCTACCTTCATCTTTCAAGTAACTATGTTCTGGCCCAACTCCAGGGTAATCTAACCCCGCACTGATAGAATGAGCTTCTGTTACTTGCCCTTCTGTATCTTGAAGTAAATAACTCATAGCACCGTGTAAGACTCCGGGTTTTCCTTGAGTTAAAGTTGCAGCGTGTTTTCCTGATGCAATACCACTTCCTTCGGCTTCCACACCGATTAACCGCACAGAGGCATCACCGACAAACTCGTAAAACAAGCCCATGGCATTTGAGCCTCCCCCCACACAGGCGAGTAAAATGTCAGGTAAACCGCCCCATTTTTCTAAACATTGGCTACGGGTTTCTTTACCTATAACACCATGAAAATCTCTCACCATCATGGGATAAGGATGAGGTCCTGCCACCGATCCTAAGATATAATGGGTAGTCTCAACATTTGTTACCCAATCTCGAATGGCTTCTGATGTAGCATCTTTGAGCGTTCCAGTTCCGGCCGATACGGGTTGAACCTTTGCCCCTAATAGCCTCATTCTGAAAACATTTAACTTTTGGCGTTCCATATCTTCTACGCCCATATATATTACACAGTCTAACCCAAAACGAGCGCATACTGTAGCCGTAGCAACTCCATGTTGTCCTGCACCAGTTTCCGCAATAATTCTTTTTTTGCCCATACGCACAGCTAATAAAACTTGCCCTAAAGCGTTATTAATTTTATGAGCCCCTGTATGGTTTAAGTCTTCTCGTTTAAGATAAATTTGAGCGCCTGTGCCGTCAGGTTTAGCATAATATTGGGTTAATCTTTCCGCAAAATAAAGAGGATTTGCTCTCCCAACATAGTCTTTTAGTAGTTGATTGAATTCTTGTTGAAAATCAGGATTATTTTTATAATTACCATAGGCAGTTTCCAACTCACTTAACGCAGGCATCAATGTTTCAGGTACATATTTACCGCCATATTTCCCAAAACGTCCGAAATTATCAGGTACTTGAGTAAAATTAGAATTAGCTTTAACGGGTGTAACAGTCACAATTTTTAAGATTTAATTTATTAATTTCTTTTGTTACTATTTTAGCCTAATTAGAGATTAATATTGTTTATTTAACACCTCAAACCTTTATTAAGTAAGGTTTTTTACATCTAATTCTTAACACTTTTATCCTTCAATGAAATCAATTTATCTATCTTTAAAATGTCAAAAAGATGACATTCGTTATATTTTTAGTTATAGTTATTTCAATTAAGATTGAGACAAATTTTAAAATTTTGTAGGGCGATGCACATCCCACCATTTAATACTTTGCAATAGTTATTAGTAATAAAAAACTGTATCATTGTTATTCAAAATTACTATAAATATAAACACCCACACAAATTAACTGGTGAGTGAAAATATTTATAATTTACTCCCATTCGATCGTGCCGGGAGGTTTAGAGGTAATGTCATAAACCACACGATTAACCCCTTTGACTTCGTTAACGATACGATTAGATATACTCTCTAATAAATCATAGGGAGGTTTTGCCCAATCTGCCGTCATGCCGTCTTCACTGGTGATTAAACGTAGTACTACGGGGAAAGCATAGGTTCTTTGATCTCCCATAACACCAACGCTTCTAACAGGTAGTAACACTGCAAATGCTTGCCAAAAATCATGATACATTCCCCATTTTTTGATCTCATCTCTAACGATAAAATCAGCATCTCGCAAGATATTTAGTTTTTCGGAAGTTACTTCTCCTAAAATACGAATAGCTAAACCAGGTCCTGGGAAGGGATGACGTGATACAATTTCTTCAGGGAGCCCAATTGATCGACCTACTTTGCGTACTTCATCTTTAAATAATTTGCGTAAAGGTTCGACTAATTTAAACCGAAGATTTTTCGGTAAACCGCCAACATTATGATGACTCTTGATTTTGACGGCGACTCTTTCTCCTGTTTTTGGATCGATATTGGTATCAGCAGATTCGATCACATCAGGGTATAATGTACCTTGGGCTAAATAATCAAAAGGTCCTAAACGAGTGGACTCTTCTTCAAATACTTGGATAAATTCGTGTCCTATTAAACGTCGTTTCTCTTCAGGATCTGTTATTCCTTTTATTTTATCAATAAAGCGATCACGAGCGTTAACATATTCTACATTGATGTGAAATTGTTGATCAAAAATCTCTACAAGCCTTTCAGGTTCACCTTTACGCATGAAACCTTGATCAATAAACATACAAGTAAGTTGATCTCCGATAGCTTCATGAAGTAAAAAAGCAAGGGTAGAAGAATCAACACCGCCGGATAATGCTAATAATACTCGTTTATCGCCAACTCTGGCACGAATTTCTTTGATAGACTCTTCTACAAAGGTTTTAGTTGTCCATGTAGGTTCACATTCACAAATATGATACACAAAGTTACGAATTAAAGCTGTTCCATATTCTGAATGTATTACTTCAGGGTGAAATTGCACACCAAAAAGTTTTTGTTTATGTTGGGCGATCGCCGCACAGGGTGTATTATCAGTATGAGCTAGAATTTTGAAACCTTCAGGTAGTTCGGTACAAGAGTCAGCATGACTCATCCACATAGTAGATCCTTGTTCTACGTTAGTAAGTAAATCAGTAGGATCATCAATATGTAAAGAAGCCTTACCATATTCCCCTCTTTTTGCCCTTTCCACCTTACCACCTAACTGTTTAACCATTAACTGCATACCATAGCACACACCTAATACAGGAATACCCAGTTGCCAAATTTCAGGATCACAAAGAGGAGCGTAATCATCATATACTGAACTAGGTCCTCCTGAAAGAATAATGCCTTGAGGCTTGATTTCCCTGAGTTTTTCTGCGGTGGTACGATAAGAAATAACCTCAGAATAAACCTCAGTTTCTCGGATGCGACGGGCGATTAATTCTGAATATTGAGAACCAAAATCAAGAATAGCGATCATTTGACGTTGAACATGAATGCTAGAATCAATGTCAGTATCTATATCTTGTGTTTTTGGTGGGATAGTGTCTGCTATAGTCACGGGTACTTACTTTAATGTATGGATTTAAAATATATTTAGCAATTCTTGCTATTAAAATATTTTAACACCTTGAGATCTTCAACATTCTTAATAACTTAGGAAAGTTGAACGAAAGTGAAGAATCTCAGCAAGTCATCAACAACTTAGTGACCGCTATATATTTAGAAGTTAAAACCATGATATTAAATCTACCTACTTATAACTTAGTTATAATATCTAGCTTAAAGGTTAAAAAACTATCTGATTCAAAAATTACAATAACAAAAAAATTTCTTGATGGAATAACTGCATATCAAAAGTATTTTTCTGGCTCAATAACGGTAATAATGGAATCAACTAACGATAAGACAACTAATCTTGATGACATAATAGTAAATATTATCTAGTATTAATACATAATCAAATGATAGGCAAATATTTTTCATTAACTCAGATATATAGTAATCCCATATGAGTCAGGAGAAAATTATCTTTCTTAACCTTCTTTAGCAAAAAGAAAACTTCTCTTGAAATTCTCACAAATAATTTAACATTGCTATGTAAAAAATTTTAAATCAATATTTAATTATATTAAATGCAAAAAAAAATCAAAGAAAATGACTGGGGATTATTATTAAAAATCGCTCCTTATGCCAAAAGAAATTTATCTATTTTATTAATATCTTTAGTTTTATTAATACCTTTATCTTGAGCAGGTGCAGTACAGCCTTTACTTGTAGGTCAAGCAATTTCATTGTTAAGAAAAGAGGCTACATGGTCATTTTTAAGTGCTTATTCTGTCTCTAACGGCTTAAATTTATTAGCTTTTATTTTGCTTTTAACTATTATTATTAGAACTATTTTTCAAGCATGGCAAGGCTTTTTAGTCCAAAAAGTTGGGCAAGAAATAACTGCATTTATTAGAGAAGATTTATTTAATCATATTACTTCTTTAGCATCTAATTTTTTCAATAAAACTCCCGTAGGAAAATTGGTGACTAGAATTACTAACGATGTGGAAGCATTAGGAGACGTGTTTGCTACGGGTGCTATTGGTATTCTTAGCGATTTAGTATCTATTTTAGTCATTATTTTGACAATGTTTTCTTTACAGTGGCAGTTGGCTTCTATGTTGGTATTAATGTTAATTCCTGTCACAGCCTTAATTATCTACTTTCAACGACAATATCGTAAGGCAAATTACGCTGCCCGAGATGAATTATCTTTACTTAATTCTATATTGCAAGAAAATGTTGTAGGTATTAATATTGTGCAATTATTTCGCCGAGAAAAATATAATAGTGAAATGTTTCGTAATGTAAATCAGAGATATTTAGTTGCCATTGATAAAACTATCTTTCATGATTCAGCAGTGTCAGCAACTTTAGAATGGATTTCTTTAGCGGCGATAGCCGGGGTATTATGGTTAGGAGGATTATTTATCTTGGAGGATAAACTCACATTTGGGGTATTATCAGCTTTTATTCTTTATTCTCAACGATTATTTGATCCTTTACGACAATTTGCCGATAAATTTACCATGTTTCAGTCAGGTTTTACTGCTATTGAAAGAATTACAGAATTGATGAGTATTCCCTTAGAAATTAAAGACAGAGAAGATAATATTAGTTTTGATAGTAACAAAGAACCAGAAAAAATTGGCGAAATTCGCTTTGAAAATGTGTGGTTTGGTTATAAACCCAATGAATATGTGTTGAAGAATCTCAATTTTACCATTAAACCAGGAGAAAAAGTTGCCCTAGTTGGTCCAACAGGAGCAGGAAAAAGCTCTATTATTAGATTATTATGCCGTTTATATGAACCAACTCAAGGGAGAATTTTAGTAGATGGCATTGATATTAAAGATATTACTCAAGCAGAATTGAGAAGTCATATCGGCGTAATTTTACAAGAAAGTTTTATCTTTGCAGGAGACGTAAAACGGAATATTACTTTAGGAGAAGAATACAGTTTTGAAGAAATAAAACAAGCGGCTGAAATTACGAATATTGATAAATTTATCGATAAATTACCCCAAGGATATGATACCCAATTAAGAGAAAGAGGAGCTAATCTTTCTGGAGGGCAAAAACAAAGACTAGGCATTGCAAGAGCTTTAATTATGAATCCTGATATATTAATCTTTGATGAGGCGACTTCTAGCCTTGATTATGAGTCGGAAAGAGAAATTCAATTAGCAATGCGATCGATTTTTGGCACTCGTACTACTATTATTATCGCCCATCGTTTAAGCACTGTTAGAGAAGCTGATAAAATTGTAGTATTAGATCAAGGAAAAATTGCTGAAGTTGGAAATCATGCCCAGTTATTAGCTAGTAAAGGGATTTATCAAAGATTACATTCTTTACAAGAAAGTGGCGATTTATATTAAAATTTTGTTTTGTAAAAATTTCAAGTTAAGAGTTTAAAACTTTTTGGTTAATCCAGCTTGTTTACAAATTTGATTAGCTGTAATTCTGTCAAAAATATTGTGTCTTTTTAGAGGAATTGTTTTATCATTATTGGTGTAAATAGAGTGATTAGCACCTTCTCTTAATAGATAAAAACCGTTACTTTCCAAATAATTAATTAAATCCTTTCTTTTTACCGACATTAAGCAACCTCAACGGATAAAATTTCAATAATATCAGTAGTATTTAACGGAATATCTTTTCCTTGTTGTTGATAGGCTAAAACCATTTCTTTTAACGCATCTTCCAACATAAAACGGCATTCTTGCAAGTCTTTTCCTTCCGTAATTATCTCTTGCCATTCAATTATTTGCCCCATATATCCAGAGGGAATTTTTGTATATTTAGCAGTATATTTAAAGTCCATAGTTTTACTATTTAGATTCTTCTTTCGATCCTAGAGCTTATAATTATAAAAAATTGGGAGAATTACTCAAATCAACAAGCTTATTTATTGTTGATGGAAATAATGTGAGCTTAAAATAATTATGG
Source organism: Geminocystis sp. GBBB08 (assembly GCF_016743215.1). GTDB lineage: Bacteria > Cyanobacteriota > Cyanobacteriia > Cyanobacteriales > Cyanobacteriaceae > Geminocystis. Next base: position 22,126 of record NZ_VRZC01000020.1, on the reverse strand, counting down.
TAGGGCAGTTTATCACCCCACCAAAATCATTATTGTAAAGGTAATAAATATACCAAAACAAATAAAATAATCCAAATTACATCCACAAAGTGCCAATATAATTCTGATGCTTCCACACCGAAATGTTTACTAGCAGAATAATGTCCTTCTTTTCTCGATCGCCAAAGTACTGCTAAAATGAACAATAAACCTGCGGTGACGTGTAAACCGTGAAAACCAGTTAACACATAAAAACAACTGGTAAAGAGATTATCTGTTAAACCAAAACCAGTATGGGCATATTCATAGAGTTGCCCACCCAAGAAAATAGCACCCATAATCGCAGTAATAGTAAACCAAAGTTGTAAACCCTTGACATCATTATTTCTAATACAACTTTGCCCTTTGTGCATAACAAAACTACTAGAAATCAGGATAACACTATTAATGCCGGGTAAAAGTAACTCTAATTCGATGTCACCCATAGGCCACTCAGGCACAGTAGCATAATAAATCATGTAAGCACTGAAAAGACCAAAAAAGATCATACTTTCAGCGATAAGAAACAATACTAAACCAAACATCCGATGATCTGGATGTCCATGATGATGAAATTCGGCTTTTTCTTCGTAACCGATAGTAACTTGGGAATCAATAGCTGAACTTTGCATAATATTACAGTAATAATCGAATAAATTAAAAGTAGGTTGGGTTAGTGATAACGTAATTCCACAATTGAAGTAGCCGGAATTAGTGATAACGTAACCCAACTTTTTACAATGGTTATAGTGTGTTAGCGAGAGAGTAACACATTCTACTTAGCGCTGACATCTGCTAACATATCGGCAACACTTTCTTCCTCTTGCTCTTCATCGTCAACACCATAGTCATAAGGACCACTCCATAAAATTGGTTCTTCTTCAAAATTTTCGATGATAGGGGGTGAAGCTGTTTGCCACTCAAGGGTTAACGCCCTCCAAGGATTGCGCTCGGCTTGTGTGCCCTTTGCTAAACTCCAAATCACATTAATTATAAAAGGAATTGTTGATACTGCCATAACGTACGCACCAGCAGTACTTAATAAATTCAGAGGCTGAAATTCCACATCGTATAAAGCCACACGGCGATTCATCCCCATTAAGCCTAATTGGTGCATAGGCATAAAGGTGATGTTTAAACCGATGAAAGTTAAGATAAAATGTAATTGCCCTAAACCTTCGTGGTAGTTTTTCCCCGTCATCTTCGGATACCAGTGATAAAAGCCCGAAAATAGAGCTAATGCCGAACCACCAAACAATACATAGTGAAAATGACCTACAATAAAATAAGTATCATGGACGTAAATATCAAAAGGTAAAAAAGAAATCATTCCCCTTGTAAAACCGCCGATAAGGAAAGATGACACAAAACCCATAGCAAACAACATGGGAGTATTAAGTTCAATTTTGCCGCCCCACATAGTCGCACACCAACTAAAAATTTTAATTCCTGTTGGCACGGCAATCAACATTGTTGTAGCCATGAAAAACATCCGTAACCATCCTGGTGTACCACTGGTAAACATATGATGTGCCCATACAATCAATCCTAAAAAAGTAATGGCTAAACTAGAATAGGCGATGGCCCGATAACCAAAAATAGGTTTACGAGAATGTACTGGAATTACTTCGGAAATTACCCCAAAAAACGGCAGAATCATAATATATACCGCCGGATGTGAATAAAACCAAAATAGATGTTGATAAACCACAGGATCACCACCACCTGTAGGATTAAAGAAACTTGTTCCGGCAATTAAGTCGAAGGAAAGTAAAATTAACGCTCCTGCTAATACGGGAGTTGAAAGAAGAATCAAAGCCGAAGTTGCCAACATCGCCCAACAAAATAAGGGCATACTGTACAAATCCATATCTTTAATCCGCATTTTAAGAATAGTGGTAGCGAAATTTATCGCCCCTAAAATGGAAGATGTGCCTAATAATAAAAGGCTTAAAATCCAAAATTCTTCACCCCATTTACCAGTCATTAAACTTAAAGGAGGATAAGATGTCCAACCAGATTGTGGCGCACCTACTAAAAAACTACCTAATAATAAAACTCCTCCCGGTGGTGCCATCCAAAAAGCAACGGCATTTAAACGGGGAAAAGCCATATCTTCAGCACCAATCATCAAAGGAATAAGATAATTGGCAAATGCAGCCCCCGCCGGTACAATCCATAAAAAGATCATAATTGTACCGTGAAGGGTAAATAGTTGGTTGTATAACTCTGGTGAAACAATATCGGGATCTGGAGTTGCTAATTCTGTGCGTACCACTTCCGCAAACGCACCCCCGATAAAGTAAAACAAAAAAGATGTTACTAAATACTGGATACCTATTACTTTATGATCAGTATTAAAGGTAAAGTAATCAATTAATTTCCTCTGTTTGTGTTGAGGTTTTTCCGAAACTGTGTTTGTTGCCATAAAGGGTTGATTAAAAAATTTATTGATGTGGATTCAAAGATTTGATTTGTCTCACGCAAAGACGCAAAGACGCAAAGGGTTACAGGTAAGTTATCTATTCTCCTTCGCATTCTTCACATTTTAATTATTATGCAATTGTGCAAGGGTTTCAGGTGTTACCCCTAAATGGTGGGAGTGCATTTCTAATCGTTTTTCCCCTGTCATCGATTGTGTCATCAACGCCATTGTATCCGCTTTTTCTTGGGCGTTAGCAAAAGTGTTTTCTTGTATCCATTTTTGGTAATCTTCTTCACTTTCTACATAAAGGGTTGTTTTCATTCCCCCATGATAAGCACCACATAACTCAGCACAAACAATCGGATAATTCCCTATCCTATTGGCATTAAATGCTAAATTAGAATCTCTACCCGGTAATACATCCTGTTTTAACCTCAGTTGAGGTACCCAAAAAGCATGAATGACATCCCCAGCTTTCATGTTAAGTTTCACTTGTTTATTTACAGGTACATGAAGTTCTCCCGAAACTACACCAGAGTCAGGATAAGTAAAAATCCATGCGTATTGAATACCATTAACATCTACTTCTAAATCAGCTTTAGCGTTGCCGATACCTAAAGATAAATGCCCTTGATGAGGGTTAAAAGCAACCATTTTTCCTTTATTTTCCGCCATCTGCATTTCCCCTTGAGGAAAATCTCTCGAAGTTTCAGGATCTAAACCTCCCATATTGTTATAAACTTCAAAGCTATAAAGTGCCAAAATAAAAACAATAACCGTGGGAATAGCAGTCCACACTATCTCTAACGGTACATTCCCTTCAACACCAGGTCCGTCTGTTTTATCCCCTTTTTTTCGTCTAAATTTAATCAGACAATAGACTAAAACTCCTTCTACTATTAAGAATAATCCAGTGGCGATCGTCATCATCAAGTTGAATAACTCATCTACTTCCGCCGCACCTTGAGAGGCTTCTACTGGCATTAAACCATGATTTTGTCCATACCACAAACTGATCAGCGTTAGTAAAATACCTGCTATCAGTGTGATAATATTACCCGGAATATTCACTGTTACTAATCCTATCGATAGATAATTAAACTTCTCTCTTTTAGGATAAGATATATTTTCCTAGATGTTGCAATCTTTTCAGGAATTGATGACACTCTATCGGGCTGTCTTCCACGAGGATTCTTAAGAAGTTAACTTAAACTCACATTCAAGTCACTTAAACCCCAGATGTAAATTAAGAGCCAGATTAACCAAATTCATCATCTCCCCAGAGAGACTACCTACAACATCCCCTAGTAACCTTTCTTTAGAAATAGTCCTAACTTGTTGAGCTTGAATCTTCGAGTCTTGAGGTAAACCCGAATCCGCCCTACTAATAAACACCTCAAAAGGATAAACTTTCGTCACCTTAGAAGTTATGGGTAACACCGTTACAGTGGAAGCCACCCGATTATTAATATCATTGCTGACGATTAACACAGGGCGAGTTTTAGCCACCTCTGAGCCAATGGTAAGACTAAGATTAGCATAGAATATATCACCACGTTTCATCACCTAAACCGTCTCCTGCTACCACCTCCCAATCACACTCAATCTCCTTGTCAGCTTCCCTGTACGCATTTTCCAAGTCTTGCTCCCGCAGTAACATTAACGCCTCCTCTACTACCTGTGAAGACGATTTACTCCCCTTACTATTTTTATAACTGTCGATAAATACCACCAAATCCTCAGAAATGGACACCGACATTTTTCTTGCCGTCATAACTTATCTAAAAGTAAATAAAATTATTACCACTTAATCCTAACACTTTTTTATCATACTCAATATTGATTGATCGTTCTATCTCACTTGGCGATCGTCTTTTCAGATCACAATAAAGTGTTTTTATAATTATATTTACTACATTTTTCTCAGACTGAGACCTTGTATCAATACATTAGTACTAAGTAGATACTAGAGTGGGTAATTGCCCACTTTTTTATTTATTGTCAAAATTTAGCGTCAATGACAAAGTAATTCCCCTTACTCCTTACTCAAAAAAGCGTGGGTTAGAGTCAAGTCAGGACGCAATTTTTCTGCTTTTCTCAGATAAGAATGATACATTTGTGATTGCGGTTTTTCGCTATTGACATAGATTAAGACTCGAATACATTTATCTAAACTGCCTCTTACTTGCATCTGTTGTATATCTAATAACGGTATATTTGTCCAGTGAGGGCGTTCTCTCGCGATCGCAGCCGGAAAAACTGCATCTAAATCGGGGGTGACAGTAAAAATAACGCTAACAACATCATCATAATCTAATTGGTTACGGGTTTCAATGTCAGTCAATAACTCACAAACAGCCTCTCTCATGGCTTCTTTCGTATTCGCTTCTGCGGTAGTAGCGCCTCGAATTGCCCGTACTTTTGTCGTCAAATTTTTACTCATCTCCCCAGTAAATTGCAAATTTTCCATGATAAATTAAGGACGATATAACCATAAAGGTTGCCCACTGGTAGCCAATTCAAATTCTAACCAATTCATGGCAGATCCTACCCCTGATTTTACCTGACTACGGTTATTTAGAAAACGATTTACAAAAGATTTCGGTTGTTCTATAGTCTGACATTCGGTTTTATCAGGATCAAGTTTAACTAATTCACAAGCCCAACGAAAAGCATCTTTTTCACTACCTAAACGATCCACTAATCCTAATTCTAAAGCCTGTTGACCACTAAAAATACGTCCATCCGCAAAACTTTTCACGGTTTCAATACTCAATTTTCTTGCTTCGGCAATGGTTTCTACAAATTGTTGATATGTACTATCAATTAATTTTTGTAAAATACTTTCTTCTTCATTGGTCAAATCTCGATCAAATGATAAAATATCCTTATAAGGTCCAGATTTGATCACTTTAAAGGAAACTCCCACTTTATCTAATAATTTTTGTAAGTTATTTCCTCTAATAATTACCCCAACACTGCCTGTAATTGTACCCGGATTAGAAACAATGTGATTTGCTCCAACTCCCACATAAACTCCTCCAGAAGCAGAAATATTGCCAAAACTAGCAACTATTTTAATTTTTTCCCCTAATTTTTTTAAAGCAGAATAAATTTCTTGAGAATCGGCTACTGTACCCCCCGGGGAATCAATGCGCAACAATAAGGCAGGGTATTTTTTTTCTTCTACCTCCTCTAATGCCTCTAATACTTGTTCACGGGTTTGAGATGCGATCGCACCATTAATTTCAATTCGGGCAATTTGTTTTTTAGATGATGGTTTAAGAGGCCAAATCATTAGATATATTTATATATTAAGATAATATGTACGTTTTGAGATTAAATCAGCATAACATTATAACAACAATAAAGAATGAGGAATCAGGAATCAGGAATTAAATTATCAGCTATTAACTATCAGCTATCAGCTATCAGCTTTAAGGTATAGTAAGTAAGATTTACAGATTTATTTTTTAATCTTTAATTCTTCACGAATGATTTAGGATTGCTATATTAACTATTAATTTATGAATATTAGTGAAAAAACTATATATAAAGATAACTTAATTGATCGAATATTTATTGCTTTATTTTCTCGAAAAATGGCGAAAGCAGTACAAAAAACCAGTAAATTTAAAGGTTATGATGGTTTTGTTGATTTATCACAACAAATAATGAAAGGGCGTAATCCCCAACAACAACAAGAATTAGTAGAAGTAGTCTTAAAATCTTTAGTGCCTTCTCCTATTCTATTTCTAATTCGTACCTTCTCTTCCCCCACAAAATGGGTATGTGAATCTAATGCTTGGTTTGCTACGGTTTTATTTCAATGGTTAGTAGGAAAATCTGAAATTCAAGAAGTGGAAATAATTGATCAAAATAATCAAATTATTAAGCAAAAAAGTGCGGTTAAAATCAAAAAATGTCGTTATCTTGAAGAAAGCGGTTGCGTCGGAATGTGTATCAATATGTGTAAAATGCCCACTCAAAAATTTTTCACCGAATCTTTTGGTATTCCTCTAACTATGACTCCTGATTTTGATGATTTTAGTTGTGAGATGGTTTTCGGTAAATATCCCCCTCCTTTCGAAACTGAAAAAGCTAGTTATCAACCTTGTCTCAAAACTTACTGCCCTACATCTATCAATTCTGTTCAACCTTGCCCTAAAATTTATCAATAATTAGGAATGACTGATTGTTAATTGCCTCTTACGCTTGTAAAATACTTTAGGGATACTCAATCCTATAATTAATCACTATAATTAATATCATGGAACAAAAAGGCGTAACCATTTGGTTTACAGGCTTAAGCGGTGCAGGAAAAACCACTATTAGTGAACAAGTAGCAATAAAATTAAAACAGCAAGGCTACAAATTAGAAGTATTAGACGGTGATATAGTACGCACAAACTTAACTAAAGGATTAGGTTTCAGTAAAGAAGATAGAGACGAAAATATTCGCCGTATCGGTTTTGTTTCTAATTTACTTACTCGTAACGGTGTTATCGTTATTGTCTCCGCTATTTCTCCTTATCGTGCTATCAGAGAAGAAGTCAGAGAAAAAATCGGTAATTTTGTTGAAGTTTTCGTTAACGCTCCTTTATCCGTGTGTGAAGATAGAGATGTAAAAGGTTTATATAAAAAAGCTCGTAGTGGTGAAATCAAAATGTTTACAGGAGTAAGCGATCCTTATGAAGCACCTCTTAACCCTGAAATCGAATGCCATACTGATTTAGAAGAATTAAACGAAAGCGTAAATAAAGTACTACAAGGATTAGAAAAACTCGGTTATTTATCTAATCTTGTAGTTGTCTAATCCAAGATTTATTTCTTTAAAAAACATCTTTTCAATTTACCAAATAATTATGATAAACCTTAATTTTGATTGGTCAAATTCTTGGTTAATTGCCACCATTTTAAATACTATTCTCATCATTATCGCTTTAATTTCTCCCAAAAAATTATTAACTTTTATGGGTTATCTTCATGCTTGGGTTTTGGGAGTGATTGTGTGGGGATGTTTACAGTGGCAAGGTTATTTGGTAGTAATGTTTTATTTTTTAGTAGGCTCAGCAATTACCAAAGTTGGAATTAAGCAAAAAGAAGCCGAAGGCATCGCCGAAAAACGCTCTGGTGTTCGTGGCCCTGAAAATGTCTGGGGAAGTGCCTTAATTGCCACAATATGTGCTTTAGGTTATGTTTTTGCACCACCCTCTTGGCAGCAGTTTTTTTTAATTGGTTATGTGGCTAGTTTTGCTACGAAATTATCAGATACCTGTGCTAGTGAAATCGGGAAAGCCTACGGGAAAAATACTTTTTTGATTACCACTTTTCAACCTGTTGCTAGAGGCACGGAAGGAGCAGTAAGTCTTGAAGGTACAATAGCTGGTATTTTTGCTAGTATGGCGATCGCCTTGTTAAGTTATAGTATCAGCATGATTAACGGTATAGGTGTAATTATTTGCTTAATATCAGCTTTGATTGCCACTAATTTAGAAAGTGTTATTGGGGCAACTTTACAAACTAAATTTGACTGGTTAACCAATGAAATAGTCAATGTTTTAAATACTCTTATAGGGGCAATAGTTGCTATTTTATGCACTTATATAGCAATCACTATGTGAGTTATGAGATTTAAAGAGGTGTTAGCTATCAGCTTTCAGCAGTCAGCTTTAAGGTATAGTAAGATTTACAGATTTATTTTTTAATCTTTAATTCTTTACGAATGATTTAGGATTGTTATATAGTAATCTTTACTATAGCGTTTTTCATTATGGTGAGGTCTCTATAAATCTTGCTAACAATGGGATGATCGCCCCTTGCCCCTACCTCGGTTATGTGAAAATTGCTATAAATTAATTATTAAACTAAATTTTATCTAAAAAACAACTAGAATAAATAACTATAACTTTAATAAAAAATGAATGATTTAGAAATTCTCAAAGAAAAATTTAAGCAAACATCAGAAAAAAATAAATTATCCCTTGTTACTGAATTAATTAAAAAAGGTGAAGATGGATACCAATTTTTAAGAGAGTTTTTATTTAATAATAAACATCAAGCCGCTCCCATAACTGGTAAAATTTATCAATTATTAAAACAAAGTAATAATCCAGAAGATCAAAAATTTATTAACCTATATTTTCCTCAAGGAATTGTTAAATTAACATCAGAAAGAAATATTGACTATAAAGATTTACAACAACTATTAATTAATCAAAAATATCAAGAAGCAGACATATTAACCAGAGTAAAATTATGTGAAATAGCCGGAGAAAAAGCCATTCAAAGAAAATGGGTTTATTTTACTGAAGTAGATAAATTTCCCAAGGAAGATTTACAATTAATTGATTTACTTTGGCAAGTTTATTCTGAAGGAAAATTCGGTTATAAAATACAGCGTCAAATGTGGTTATCTTTAGGAAAAGATTATGGACAATTATGGGAAAAATTAAAATGGAAAACTGCTAATAAATGGACAAAATATCCCCAAGAATTTATATGGGATTTAACAGCTCCAACAGGGCATTTACCCTTATCAAATCAATTGCGTGGTGTTAGAGTTATGGATGCTTTACTGTCTCATCCAGCATGGAATTAAGGAATAAATTAATAAGTAATAAATAACGGACAAAAATCAATATTCTAAATTCTAAATTTCTAATTATTATGACTATTAATATAAATATTGATCAAAATCACATTCATAAACTAGATTTATCTCCTGTCAAGATAGTTGTTGAAGAGTTAGAAAAACGGGAAGAAATTTTGACATTAGAACAACAAATAGTTTTTAAGATCAATTATCCCAGAGAAGAAACAGATCCTCGTGAACTATCTGAAGTTTCAGAAATAAGATTATGGTTTATTGCTTTAGATAGTTATTACCCTTGGTTACTTTTTTGTCTTAATTGGCGAGATGGTGAATTGGCTAGATATACAGCGATGCTTGTACCTCATAGTTTTAATCGCAGTGAAGGGATACAATATAATTCTGAGGCTTTAGATATTTTTATTATCAGCAAAACTTTTACCCTTCATCGTTGGTTAAAACAACAAAATATTAAGGGTAATTCTCGATTAAAAGCAATGGCACAAATTTTTGGTTATGATTTAGATGATAGTTTTTTTGAACTTTTATCATCAAATTAAGTTCTCTCAGCAAACATTTGACGTAACACATCAGCCGGATCAAGATGATTACCATTGTATTTTAATTCCCAATGTAAATGAGGGCCCGTAGTTCTACCTGTCATACCTACTCTAGCAATTCTTGCCCCTGCTGGAACATTTTGTCCTAACCACAATACAATTCCACCACTACGATCAACTAAAACTGTACCTTTAGGTGTATTTTCAACCGAACCCATTAAGTGACAATAGATATGTGTCCATTTTCCCGATTGAATTGTAATCATTGTACCGCACCCAGTATGATCTGAGAGGGCGACAACTTGACCACTCCACCAACTACGAACATAACTACCTAAAGGAGCCGCTAAATCTAAACCTTGATGAAACTTAGTGTAACCACTAATGGGATGCACTCTATAGCCATAACCAGAGGTATAAGCCTGAAAATTCTCTAGGGGAAAAGATGCTTGTCGCCAAGACGCAGTTACTGGAATAGTTTGTGCTTGAACTAATTTAGATTTGACAGCAATTAAACTATTACTCATAATAAGAGTTACAGTACTGATCAATAAACCCGATGAATGTAAATATTGTCTAAGGTTTAATGATCCTTTCGTCGATCTGGTTACTACTTTTATCAGGTTAAACATTACTCCTCACGAGTGTTAATCAGTTACAATTGTTATAAAACTTATTGGTAAAAATAAGTACGGACTTTATTCTACATGATTATTTCCTTTTTATGACCTTAAAATGTGATTTGAGGGTAGCGAAAATTCCTTATTTGGGTTTAATCGCTGTACATTATTGGTTTGTTATTGTTGATGACAATTATAGTGAACGTTGGGAGATTTGGCAAAGTAAACATTTAGTAACCACAAGTTGGGGGCATTTACATCAAAATCTCATGGGAGTTACTCAAGGAGTTGGTAACGGTGAATGTTGGTTAGAAACTCAATGGCAAGGGAAAGATGCCGAAATACTAACCAAGATTATTCGAGAAAGTCCGACAAAATATCCTTATAATTATCTTTATCGTTATTATCCCGGGCCTAACAGTAACACTTATGTTCAATGGGTTCTTAATCAAGCAAATATTCCTTACAGTTTAGAAAGGCGCGGATGGGGCAAAAATTATTTTCAAGGTAAATTCTGAAACTTTTAGTTTAGGAGGGTGTTGAATTTTAGGATTTGAATGCAGTTTTAAAAAACAATTTTTTTTGAATCCTAATATACAGAATAAGTGAGTGAGTAAAATTAATTGTGTATTTTATTTTTCTCAAAGCTATGGTAACAATCGGTTTAAACCCATTGCCTCTATACAATTAATTTTCCATGGGTACTTACTAAGTCTAAACGATAGGGCAACTTTTTAACTAGTTTAATTGTTGAAATAATTGTCTAACTTTTTCTAAATCTTTATTCCCCGCACTAATTTCGCACCAACTAGAAGAATCTACTCCGTCACATTTTACTATTTTTAAGGCATTTAGCACATTCTCTGGATTAATTCCCCCAGCTAATAACCATGGGCGATGAGGACGAAAATCAGCTAATTGTAACCAATTTAACGTTTTTCCAGTACCACCGTAAACACCTTCTTCATAAGCGTCTAATAAAATAGTATCAATGACAGGTAAATAATTATCTAATAAAGCTAAAAATTCTAAATTTTGATAACGAAAGGCTTTGATAATTTCTCTATCAGGCAAAAATTCTCTTAATTGATGGCAAATAGCCGGATTTTCTCCTCCGTGTAATTGTATTCCTGTTAAACCTGTTTCTTCTACTGTTTTTACTATATTATCTATTTTTTCATTGACAAATACCCCAATCTTACTTATCTCTTTCGGTAATTGTTTAATTATATTTGTGATGATTTCATTGTTTATATATCTAGGAGATTTTTCTACACAAACAAATCCCAGAGTATCCGCTCCTAAATTGGAGATCGCCAAAGCTTGTTCTAAGGTAGTAATACCACATATTTTGATGCGCATATTTTATAAAAAGTCAATTTTTAGTAATAAAAGTTAATAATAAAAATAATGAATAAATCTTAAGAAAATTAACAGAAAAGGCACTATAACTATTAACATAACAAAAATAGTTAACATAAATCAAATTAGATTAAAATTATGAATTTTTTAGTATTATCAAATCTTTTAGGGAATATTCCTCAGACAGTACAATGGAATTTAAACGTAGCATTAGTAATGATTTCAGCAAACTTAGTCGCCGTATTTATCGGACGAGTTGCCATTCAAAAAGCTGGAATAGGTCCTGATTTACCCGTAGATAAACCAGCTTTATGGAAAAAATTTGGCTTACCAGAATTATTAGCTACTCTCAGTTTTGGGCATATTTTAGGTGCTGGTTTTGTCTTAGGATTATCTAACGCAGGACTTTTATAATTAATGAGGAATGAGGAATTTGTGGGGGTTGAACGTTATTCAACCCTTAGGGAGTAATATATAAAACTTATAGCTTGAAACCTAAAACCTGACAGCTAAAATTCAGAGGAATTCTATTATATTCTGTTGCTAACAAGTATCAACGATGAACTAAATCATGTAAAATATGAGAGTGTGTCGAGTCAAACTTGTCAACAATCTTTTTTGACTTATAACAAAAGTAACAATCTTTACTCAGATGAAATGTCGGTGATTACCTTAACTCTCTTACATCCTCTCAAATCAATTGCAGTTCAAAAATGGAATTTTGAGCCAAATTCGGTAATTAGAATTGGTAGAGCTAATGATAATGAGGTAGTTCTGTACAGTGCAGTAGTATCTCGTCATCATTTAGAAATTCGCCCCAGAGGAAATGATTGGGCATTGGTAAATTTAGGCTCAAATGGTACTTTTATTAATGGTAAAAAAATTAATAAAGTTTTAGTAAAAGACGGTATGGTAATACGTTTAGCTAGTTCTGGTCCTAAAATTAAGATTACTTTAGTAGGAGAGGGAGAAAGTAATAATACCCAAGAATCTAATAAACCCAAAAACCAACCCCTTACTAGCAGAGACATTTCTAAAGACACTGTGATGAATTAATGTATAGGAGATGAGGTGAAAAGGAGATGAGGTGAAAAAATATTTACTAGCCCTCTTTATTCTTTACCATTTGTCTTTGTTAATTGTTTATGGCTTTCTTGTGTTAAATCCTCAATTATCTTTAAACTGGGGCATTGATTTCCTTCATTTTCTCTTAACCACATTAGTTATTCAATATTTCCCGCCGGACCAGTTATAGGAGACCATGTTAAACTTTGATATTGCCAACCTAGTGTCATTGCTTCTGTTAATACTTGATTAATGGCTTCGGCTTGAATCTTTGAATCTCTAACAACTCCATTTTTCCCTACTTTATTTTTACCTACTTCAAACTGCGGTTTTACTAATAAAATTATGTCTCTAGGGAAAGTTAATAATTCCCATAATTTAGCTAATACTTTTGTCAACGAAATAAAAGATAAATCCATCACTCCTAAATCCGCTAATTGTTCTCCTTGATATAGTTTTTCAATGGTAACATGACGAAAATTAGTTCTTTCTAATAAAATTAAGCGCTTATCCTGTCGAATTTTCCACGCTACTTGTCCATATCCTACATCTATACCATAAACTTTTTTTGCTCCCTTTTGAAAAAGACAATCAGTAAATCCTCCAGTAGAAATACCCCCATCTAAGCAAATTCTCCCCTCTACATTTATCTTAAATTCTTCTAAGGCTTTAACTAATTTTTCCCCTCCCCTAGAGACAAAAAGAGGTTCTGCTTCCACTTCAAGCAAACTTTCTACATCAACTAAAGTGCTTGGTTTATCGACAATTTGCTGTTTAACTCGGACTTTTCCCGCCCTAATCATTTTTTGTGCGATTGCCCTAGTCTCACAGAATTGTTTCTCAGTCAATAATATATCTAATCTTTCTTTTGCCAAAGGTAGTTACTCCTGAAGGTTATTTAGGGGTGCGTCAAAAAGTTGATGAGGGTAGGGAATAAGGAATAAATAGTGTTAATGGTTTGGCAAAGGGATGGCTGCCTCTACTTTGACTATTACTTTGTAAGGGTTAAACAAATTTTAACTTTTATCTACCCCATCACAATTAACAGGTTTCTAACCAATCATAAATACGATCTAATTGTTCAATAGTTATTAATCCATATTGCCATAAAACCATCGGCATTAAACCTAAATTTTGATCCACTGAACGTTGTGCAATAGCGATAGAATCTTTAGGTAAATTGATTTCTTCTTGTAAAAATTTGATAAAACGGTTATAAGTCATAGTTGGCATAATATATTTATTTTTTTTTATAAAATTGTGAATAAGTTGATTTAAAAAGTTTATAAAATTTTGTTTGTTGTCGAAAAAATAAAAATTGTTTTTTGTAAGAAATAAATTGAAGAAAATAAAAAACAAGCTAATATCAAAAAAATGAATGAGAATAAATAATTAAACGAGAATATTGATTGATAACAACTTATTTACAGTGACAATTTCTTGACTAATTTGATATTTATTGAATAATATTATCTTTTCTCTCACTATATTTAATTTCTAGCTAAACTAAGATAAATTATCAATTTTGTTTTTGTCTAACTTTTATAAGCATAGGTTTTAACGTATTTTTAAGACGAAAATAACTTAGCTTAAATATCTACATCTTTATGGATTTATTTTTGATATTTTGAGGATGATCACTTTTTAAATCATCAGAAATTATTGCTAAACTTCTTTTTTGTTGAAAATGGATCATTATTATACGAGAATAAAAGTTCTACTTTGGTAAGACTAACTAATATACCCTATATATTTTTTTCAATTATGCTCAAAAAGTAGGTTTAAAGATGTACATTGAAAATTTCTATCTAAGAGTTCATGTTTCTTTTTGTAAGAAATAGACTAGGCAACTTTTTCCTAAATAGAATCTCGTGGTAATCGTAACTAGCCGATGAGAATGTTTAAGTAAAATATTATACATCTTTTAATCTAATTATGGGTTAATAATTTTAATTATTTTTTGACATCCAACATTTTGATATTTATGTGATCGCCAATTTTGATATTTAGTTCTTTTGCTCTATTTTCTGCCAATTCAATGACTTGATCAATCGGTACGTTTGAATTATAAAGAGGACAAGCCTCACTTTTACAAGGAGATGCGTTAGCAATGTGCTTCACAATACCTTCAGAGATAAAAATCATATCAAGAGGAATAGAGACATTTTTCATCCAAAAACTGACAGTTTGGGGGGGATTAAAAGGGAATAACATACCATGATTGGGGGAAAGAGAATCACGATACATTAAGCCAATAGATTGTTGTTGAGGAGTTTGTGCGATTTCTAACTCAATAACTTCATTGTTAACCAATAATTTAGCACCAATAGGTAAATTTTGAGCTAAAGAAGTATTTTCAACAGGAGTAATTTTGAGAGAATTATTTTTCTCATTGGTAGATATAGAAGAAGATTCAAAATCACAACCAAGAAGGAGAAAACTAAGGGTAATAATTAAAGGATAATTTTTTAAGAATTTCATAATGAGGAAAAATAGTTAAGAGTTTGAATCTAAAAGATAACACACAATTAAACGATAAAATTCAGTAAAGAATTGTTTAAAAAACGGAAAATTAACCGATGACAATTTGTTCAATTAAAACATAGTTGTGAGTCGCTGGGTGTTTCAAAATTGAGTTTGAAAATATAGTTGTGACTCGTTAGGTATTTCATGATTTAAGGAAAAAAATGAATAAACAATATCTAATTTATCTCGATGTTTGTTGTTTAAATCGCCCTTTTGATGACTGGAAACAAGATAGAAACTGTTTAGAAGGTGAAGCAATTATTGAAATTTTTAAAAAGTTTAGTTTATCAAATTATCAATTAATAAATAGTGAAGCTATCGAAGCTGAATTAAAAAGAATGACTAATCTTGATAAATTAAAAGAAATTAAAAAGTTATTAAAAATAGCGAAGTTTAAAGTAAGATTAAATCAAGAAATAGATGAACGTTCACAAGAGATAAAAAAATTAGGTTTTGGGATTTATGATTCTTTTCATATTGCCTGTGCAGAATATGCTAAAGTCGATATATTATTAACTACAGATGATCGATTTTTAAAGAAAGCAGTTAGATATAGTAAAGTATTAAAAATAAGAGAAGAAAATCCTGTATCTTGGTTAATGAATGATTTTTGATTAAACGGAGATAAAAATAATGACACCAATGGAATTAAAAGAAAAAGGTTATCAAGTATTAGTCAAAGAATTAGGACAATTTGAGACACTGAAATTTTTACAGGAGATGGGATGGGGTTTTGGTGATTATACAAAAGAACGTCAAAAGTCTTTACAAAATATTACGAGACAGCAATTTTGGGAAGATGTTAAACAACTTAGAAAAGAAGAAAATTAGAAAATAACAATTTTTTAACTTAAAACATAGTTGTGACTCGCTAGGGATGTCATGGTTAAGTTAGAAAATAAATAAAAATTAACTAGCGTCAACATAATCAGTTAAAGATAAAGGTAAGGGAATAGGTAAGCCTTCTTCTTGTAACCCTTCTAAGTGAAAGGCAATCGCCTCAGTAATTTCTGATTTTACCTCATCAATAGTATTACCCGTTGCCACACATCCGGGCAAATCAGGCACATAAGCGGAATAATTAGATTCTGCTTTTTCAATAACAATAGCATAACGCATAATAAAATTCCTTAACTTCATTTTAATTGTGCTTGTTTTAAGATACTATTAGCTGTACCTTGTGCTAAATCATCGGATAATTTACCCGGTATTGTTACCAATCCTGTTTTCAAATCGTGTTTATATTATCGATGACTACCTCTGATTCTGACTAAATACCAACCATCATGTTTAATAATTTTAATCATTTTTTTGACTTTCATGGAGGAAAATCTCTTTTTTGATCATTTATCTTTGATTGTAGAATATTATTATCATTAATCTTTAAGAAAAGTATGATTGTGACTCGCTAGGTATTTCATAGTTAAGTTATTAAATATGGTTGTGACTCGCTAGGTATTTCATGGTTAAGTTATTAGATATGGTTGTGACTCGCTAGGTATTTCATGGTTAAGTTATTAGATATGGTTGTGACTCCCTAGGTATTTCATAGTTAAGTTATTAGATATGGTTGTGACTCGCTAGGTATTTCATGGTTATTTCCTATTTTCAAAGGAGATTAGGGTAATTATTACTCTTCAACTAGCTTAATTTCTTTCTCTGTTAAGCCATATAATTGATAGACTAATAAATCTATTTCTCTCTCTAAGGGTGATGTGTCATTATCGGGGTTTTCTTTTTTTAATTTCATGATTTCTATAACTAATTTTTGAAATGGTTTTTCTTCCTTTTCAGTAACTTGTTTAATTGGTATTTTGTCGACAAATTGAGTGAATAATCTTACCGCCGAAGTGCCTAATTGAGTAGAAATCAGTCGATAATAAAAATCAAATAATTTACTATTCAAAGTTGCCGTTAAATATGATAAATCAAAATCTCCCACGATAATATAATTAGTGTTGTTAGTATAAAAAGATAATGTATCTAATGTAAAAGTAAGTTTTTGGGCAATATCTTTATAAATAATTTTAGGCTTTTCAAAATCAGGAAGATAGGCACAATTTCTTAAATTATAAGGAGTTTTACCTTTATCAGTTCTTTTTTCTAATTGAGGGTAAAATCGATCGAGATGTTGTTTAATAGCAGGATAATCTTCTATTTTTAAAGCAGGAATTTTTTGGTGATTGACTTCATAGCCATTATGGAGATTGATTAACCATAAATCTTGAAAATTAGGATAATATTTGTGAATATCACGCCCTCGTAAAAGAGGTTTAATAATTTCAGCAGATTTACTATCTTGATTAATTAAATCTTGTCTAGTTTTACCATCAATAACAAAGGCTTGATTATAACCAGTTAAAATTCCTCTGGATATGCTAATATTCCATTGTTTTAAAGGGATGCCTTGAGATTCAATTTTCTGCTTAATTTTTAATACCTGTGGATTTTCAAAACTCCAACTATTTTCTGTTAAATCAGCTTGTAGAAAATTAGTCGAAATTTCCCTTAAGTAATTAGAAAAATCATTAATTCTTACCGACTCTTTCTTGACATCACCATAAATTAGACAGGAAGAAGACTGGTTTGTTTTCTGATAACCAAGAATGGCGGAATCCACAGTTGCCTCATCAAAAACCGATAAACCGCTAAAGTCGATAAAGTGAGTTAAAGTCGTCTTCTCTAACAAAAATTTCCGCATTTGTTTGCCATAATTAGCCCTAGTAAACTTATTGGAGATGATAAATTGAAAAATACCATCATCTTTGAGAATGTTATAAGCCAATTCCACAAAATAAGTTAATAAATCGGCAATGGAATTATAAATAACAAACTTTTGTTGAAGGAAAGGTTTTATAGCAGAAAATTCTTCTTGACGAATATAAGGAGGATTGCCAATGATTATATCAAAGCCGATAAAATTACCCTCATTATCTAACACCTCTGGAAATTCAAAACGCCATTCAAAACTATGATGATAAATACAGTTATTTTTCTTATCGTCAATTTTGGCAGTGAGTAAATGAATTTCTTTTTCTAACTGTTTTTGTTTCTTTTCCTTCGCTTTTTTCTCCTTAACTGTTTCCTCAAATAAAGAAGTTTGACTTAAAAGAAGAGTTAACTCTCCTTGCAAACTGCGTAACTTTTTATCATCGTCATCATTACCAGTCAAAGCAGTTTTAAAACTCTGTTTAACTTCCTCAATTTTTTTGATAGCTTCCTTTTTGTGTGTCTTACTTTGAGGATTGCGATAAATGTTAACAGCTTGTTTAAAATCTGCTATTTGTTGCTTAATTTTCGGAGATAAAAGTAATTCTTCTAAATCAAAACGACTAATCAAACTATTACCACACTTAATATTAATATCGATATTAGGTAAAGTTTCTAATTTTGAAGGATTAACCCCTCTTGTTAAAGGGAGAGAATTTTCTTTTTGATAATAGGCATTTTTTAATAACTCAATCCATAGACGAAGACGACAAATTTTCACAGAATTAAGATTAATGTCAACACCGAATAAGCAGTTTTCAATGATAATTTGTTTTTCGTGAAAAAGAGTCTCTTGAATTCGTTGACTTTCTGAATTTTTAGGATTATAAGTAAATAGTTTATTATTCTCGTCGGTGATAATTAATTCATCGTTAATAACCTTGATAGTGTAATCAATTTTTTTTATTTTATTACCGTTTCTATCTAGTAAAATATTCAGATAACTTTTTAAGGCAATAATTTGATTTAAAGCTGACACTAAAAAATGTCCTGAGCCTACAGCAGGATCACAAATTTTGAGATTATTAATGATAGAGTTAGCTTCTTTTATGTCTTCAATATGATTAGATAACTCGTCAATATTTTGATAATGCCATCCTTTAATATCATTAAATTTGTGAATAACTGCACGGTGAATAGTCTCCCGACACATATACATAGTAATAAATCCCGGGGTAAAAAATGAGCCATCTTGATAACCGTTAATCTTTTCAAAAATTAAGCCTAAAACTGAAGCATTGATAAGGGTTTTATTTTCTTCTTGAATCGCTTCAGAAGTGTCACTACTAAAGTCATAAGCTGATAAAAAATCGAATAAATAATGTAAAGTGTTTAACTCTCCTATTTTTCTTTTTCCTTGATAGTCTTTTAAAATAGTTGTGTTATAAAAAGGTAATTCGTAACTGAAATTTAAGCTACCTATCGGAATAGTTTGATTTTCTAAAATTGTTACTTCAAATAAAGAACTATTGAGGTAAGGTACATGATAAAATTTTTCTTGAATATCACGGTTTCTTTCTTCATCTTTTTTTGCTAAGACTTGAAAAAATAGCAAATCTAAATCATTATAACTCTTGAGGCGATCGCCATTTAAAAAAGCGAAATTGTTATCTTGTTGATTATAGTTAATTAATTGTGCCTCTAATAGTTTTAAAAATAGAATGCGATTAATCCATGTAATAACTAATTCTAAGGCAGTATGAAATAATTGTTCTTGTTTGTTATCTCCATAGTCAGTTAAATTAAGAACATTATCTAACTTATTATAAGTATCTAATTGTGTGATAGTATTTTCTAAAAGTGAACCCTGATAAAGCTTGTTAAGCGGTAATCTTTGGATTAATTTTTTACTTTTGTCTTTAACTTCTGTTAAACCGATAATGTGTAGTAACTCGTTATAAAAACCTTGATCTAAACTGTTACTATCATTAGTAAAGGATAAATTTAATAGGTGTTGAGGAGATAAAAATTTATAGAGTAAAACTAACTCAGAATCTTGCTTATTGTGATAGTCAAGGAGATTAAAATAAACTACCTCATTTTTTAATTCTGTTTCAACTTTCTCAATAGCAGAATCAGCAATTTCTTTGTAAAAAAAGTCAGTCTTATGGCTAGTTAACTTTTTTTCTTGAAAATCATTAAACTGCTTAACTAAAGATTTATCGTGATAAAATAACTTTTCAAATAAACTAGCTGGAAAAATGAACCAATCATAAATATTTGTAACAATTAGTTGCGTTAATTCAAAATTTTTGTTAATAATTCTTTCTTGTAAATAATAAAATAATAATTGTTGTAAAGCCTTATTATTAAATTGATTAAAAGTTAACATTTCTGGGTGATTACTAGGGCTTTTGGTTTCTATAATAACGCCGACTTTACTATCAGTATTTTTACCATGATAGATAACTAAATCATTTTTATCTTTGATATTAATATAGTGATTATCTTGATAAAAAGTATCCTTAAGAAAATCTCTTAAATTGGTTTTATGAAACTCCTCAGATTGATCAATTTGAGCTAAAGTTTTTACTAATAACTTGTCTAAATTATCCTTAAAGATGGTAAAGTGCGATCGCCAAACTTTTAATTTATAATAAGCAAGATTTAAACTGTTGAGGATAGTTTGATAAGACATATTGGGAGGGGATTTATGGGTGAATTTTCAAATTATCGTCAATATCTATGTAATAGTACCTGATACCTGATACCCTGTCTTAACCTATAATTTTATATAGTGAGGTAAAGAATTGTAAAAAAATAGACTGAATTACTAAAAGAAGTTTAAATTACGTTCCAAAAAAGGAAAATGATCTTACTATGCAAGAATAAAGGTGAATAACCAGATAAACCTTTGCGCCTTTGCAACGAAAGCGAAAAAAAACAAACATCAAAAATTATCAAAGAAAAATCATGACAGCAACCCTCACCAAGGAAAAACAAGAAAATTCCACCATAACATCATCATTAAAGATAGGGATTCCTAGAGAAATTTATCCTAACGAATGTCGAGTTTCAGCAACTCCGGATACAGCGACAAAATTGCAAAAACTCGGTTTTACCGTCTTAATTGAGACTCAAGCTGGAGAAAAAGCTAGTTTTAGTGATCGAGCTTATGAGCAAGTCGGATGTAAAATTATTCATAATAGAGAACAATTATGGCAGGAAGCTGACATTCTACTGAAAGTGCGCCCTCCTCAACCAGAAGAAGTTAACCTTTTGACGGAAGGAAAAACCCTGATAAGCTTTATCTATCCCGCCCAAAATCCTGAATTGTTAAAAGAGTTATCAGAGAAAAAAGCCACTGTATTTGCTATGGATGCTGTGCCTAGAATCAGTCGGGCACAAAAATTAGATGCTTTATCTAGCATGGCAAATATAGCAGGTTATCGGGCTGTAATCGAAGCGGCTAACAATTTTGGCAGATTTTTTACGGGGCAAATTACGGCAGCGGGAAAAGTGCCTCCAGCAAAGGTTTTAGTTATAGGTGCAGGGGTTGCCGGATTAGCAGCTATTGGCACCGCTAAAAGTTTGGGTGCTATAGTAAGGGCATTTGATACTAGATTGGTAGTAAAAGAGCAAATTGAGAGTTTAGGCGGTGAATTTTTAGAGTTAGAATTTGCGGAAGATGGCTCAGGAGAAGGCGGTTATGCGAAAACCATGAGTAAGGAATTTATCGATGCAGAAATGGCTTTATTTGCTGAACAAGCTCAAGAAGTTGATATTATTATCACGACTGCCCTCATTCCGGGTAAACCTGCACCAAAACTAATCACGGAAGAGATGGTGCGTAGTATGCGTCAAGGTAGTGTTATCGTTGATTTGGCGGCCGAACAAGGGGGTAACAGTGAAGTTACAAAACCTGACGAAGTTTATCAATATCATGGTGTAACTATCATCGGTTTAACAGATTTACCTAGTCGCATGGCTAGTCAATCGAGTCAACTCTATGGTACTAACCTATGGCATTTACTTAAGGATATGGGTGGTAATGAAAATTTTACTGTTAACCTTGAAGATGAGGTAATTAGAGGTGCATTAGTTACCTATCAAGGGGATGTGACTTTTCCACCTCCAAAAATTGCTCAACCTTCTTCTACTGCTACCATTAAACCAGAGGCGAAAATCGTTACTTCTGAGAGTAAACAGGAGAAAAAAAGCAATAGCGGTTTGTTGTGGACAATTTTAG
>NZ_VRZC01000209.1 GCF_016743215.1 Geminocystis sp. GBBB08 | reverse complement strand
TTATTGATGTGACTCAGCAGAAAAAAACAGAACAATCATTAAAGATTGCTGAGGAAAATTATCGCAGTATTTTTGAGAATGCTTTAGAGGGGATTTTTCAATCAACTCCTGAAGGGCATTATCTGAATGTTAATCCTGCTATGGCAAAAATTTATGGTTATGATTCTCCTGAAGAAATGATTAATAATGTCAAACATATTAGTCAACAAATTTATGTAGATTCTCAAAAAAGAAAAGAGTTTAAATTTTTATTAGAAAAACAAGATTATATTAAAGATTTTGAGTATCAAATTTATCTAAAAGATCGGCAAATTATTTGGTTGGAAGAAAATACCCGAGCAGTGCGGGATAATGAAGGAAATTTACTTTATTATGAAGGGATTGTTCAAGATATTACACAACGAAAAATTAAAGAAAAAATGTTACAAAAACAAATAGAAGAATTACGGATTTCTATTGATGAAAATAAGAAACAACAAGAAGTAAAGTCTATCATAGAATCTGACTATTTTCAAGAGTTAAAAGCGAATGTTCATCAATTAAGAATCAATAGTTAAATAAAATTAAAAATGACTAAAATAATCTCTATTCATTCCTATCGAGGAGGCACAGGAAAATCAAATATAACGGCTAATTTAGTTACATCTATTGCTTTACAAGGGAAACAAGTAGTGGTAATAGATTGTGATATTCAGTCTCCGGGTATTCATAATATTTTTGATCTTAATGAATCTGATATTGACAAAACTTTAAATGATTATTTCTGGGGAAGAGCGACTATTTATGAGACAATTTATGATGTGAGTCAAGAAACAGGAATTAAAAATGAAGGAAAAATATTACTGATACCGGCTAGTGTTAATGCTGATGAAATTGCCCGGATTTTAAGTGAAGGATATAATGTTAATTTAATTCATCAAGGTATTCAAGAATTAATCAAAAATTTAAACTTAGATTATGTATTTATTGACACTCATCCCGGATTAAGTAAAGAAGTATTTTTATCGATCGCTATTTCTCATATATTTCTTGTAGTGTTACGTCCTGATCGACAAGATTTTCAAGGCACAGCAATTATCATCGATTTAGCCAAACAATTAATGATTCCTAAAATGATGTTATTAGTTAATAAAGTTGTTAATAGTATTAATTTTAATGATTTAAAAATACAAATTGAAAATACTTATGGAATTCCTATTGTGGGAATGTTTCCTGTATCCGAAGAAATGTTTTTATTGGGAAGTAATGGTATTTTTTGTCAAGAATATGCTTATCACAATTGGACTAAAAATTTAAGAATAGTAGCCGAAGAAATTTTAAAAGCTTAAAAAATGATCAAAAAAAAATCCGCCTAAATATTCAGAAGAAGAAAGAATAGGAGGAAATAAGAAATCAAAGAACAACAAACTATAAACTATGAACGAAATTAAAACAGAGAACAAAAACCTAAATTTACCTGAAGGAATTATAAAAATTCTTAATGCTAGTAGAGTTTCAGGTTTCAGAATTAAGCCGTTAAAAAGTTGTTTTATTTATCCCTTCTATCATAAAAATTAAATTTGGTTTTGTCTGTGAGAAAATGTGTGATCTTTTTTATTTGTTTAAATATCCCCTTGGGGTAATCAATAAATCATGATAGCGTTTCGTGGTACTGTTCCCAATCATGACGGTGGTTAGCATATCAATGGGATGGTTTAACATTTGGGCGAGGGTGGTAATAGTAATATGTTCATCATCTCGTGTAAGGGAACGAGCGATCGCCACAGGGGTATTAGGATGACGGTATTGTAAGAAAATTTTTTGAGTGTTAATAATTTGTTGGGTGCGAGTGTTCGACCGAGGATTGTAAATAGAGGTGATAAAATCAGCAGAAGCGGCGGCGATGATGCGTTTTTCAATGACATCCCAAGGAGTTAATAAGTCACTTAAACTAATAGCACAAAAATCGTGCATTAAGGGTGAGCCAATTTTAGCCCCTAAAGTTTGCATTGCTGTGATGCCAGAAAATACTTGTACTGGTGGTTGTTTTCCGTCCCAGTTCTGATTTTGCAAAATTTCTAACACTAACCCGGCCATGCCGTAAATACCGCAATCTCCTGAAGAAATTACAGCTACCTTCAAGCCCCATTTTGCCAATTCGATCGCCCTTTCGGCTCTTTGTCTTTCTTGGGTAATTTGAGAAGATTCGATAATTTGCTCAGGACGTAGTAAACTTTTAATGAGATCAATATATAAACCATAACCGATGATAATATCAGCTTCTCTCAAGGCAGTTTTTGCTGAGGAAGTAAGATACTCAAGGCTACCCGGACCAGTGCCAATCAGGTATAATTTACCATCATGATAGTTATATTCTAAAGCAGATTGGGCGATCGCCACCGTAACTGCACCTTTTTCTCCTTCTTGACGAATAATTTGTTTAGGTACAATTAAACTTGGTGGATTTACTTGATTTTCGACTAAATTTAAATTAGGTAATAAAGCCGCTTTTAAAGCTGAAGCCTCTGCTACGCTAGGTGTACCTACTTCTTCCTTAACAATAATAGATGGATTAGGTACAGAAATTGTGTTTAATTCTTCGGCAGTAAAAGTATGTAAAGGTAAATGCCATTTATCAGCTAAGGCTAAAATACCGACTTCATCTATTTTTAGATCAATGGTAGCAAAAGAGGCGATGGCCTTCCGTGACAAATTATACTTATCTAAAACTTCCGTGACGGCAGATTCAATGAGAGAAGAAGAGGTATTTCTTTCGCAACCGATACCCACCCATAAAACTGGAGGATGCCAACTAACACAAGGAATATTGACGATAGGAGTTTTTTTTGCACCAATATAAACCATTGCTGTAATGGCACTTTCTTGATTTTCTCCTGTTATTAAGGTATCTAAATCAACATTATTATCAAAAATAAAAGGGTGATGAGAAGGTAAAGAATTTTGCCACCAATTTAAACCACAATCTTGTTTAATTAAAGTAGGTTGATTTCTAGCAATATTGATGCTAACTTTTGTCCAATCTCCTGCACCTTTTTTCCATCCAAAAATATCACCAAAAGTGTCGATAGGTGGTAAATAAAGATTATAAGAAGCACTGGTAATTATTGGTTTTGCATCTAATTGATGGGCGATTAATTCGGTTAATTTATCAGCGTTAGCTTGATGTCCTCCCATTAAACTTATAACATATTGAGTATGAGGATCGATAACTATAATTGCTGGATCATGTTTTTTATTCGTTAATAAAGGGGAGATTAAACGTATAACAGCACCAATAGTTAAACTGAAGATAATAGAGGCAGAATCATCCCAAATATTTGCTATATGTTGAGCTAAAGATTGAGGATAATATTTAACGATTTGTTCTTGAAATTTTAACAAACTCTTTTGCCTTCCTTCTGGAAATTCTGAGGAAGATTTAGAAGTTAAATTTAATTTTTCAGGCAACCATAAAACCCCATTAGTAATTTTTGCTAAAGATTCAAGTTGATAAGCATTTTCTTCAGTAACAGCGATAAAATGTAGCGGTTGAAAATCAGCAAAAATAATGGACATAATTCAATAAGTAATCAGAAAATAAATAAAACAGTATATAGCAATACTAAATCAGAATCAGTTGTGAAATATTTAAAGATAGGAAATAATGTTTTACCTATTATTTAACAAGGGGTTTAAACTCCTTGCCTTTAAATTTGTAGTCCTTATTGTGCCACGAATCATTTAGGATTGCTATATTTAAAAAGAAAGTAGATAAAACCCTTTGCGCCATGAGCGCCTTTGCGAGAAAAACAAAAAATCTCAGAAAAAGAAGAGTATATTTTTTGGAACTATTAACAGAAAAACAATTGACCAGAACCAAATCAAGTTAATATTATTAGATAAAGTGATCACTTAATACAATTTTTATTTTTCAACCCCTTAAAAATAGTCATGATTGGAGAATTCTCCCAAGCCAACGAAATATATCACCTTATCGCCTTTCTTGTTGCCATGAACGTGGTTTTATGGAGTACTCCAGTAGTAAAAAGTATTGGGTTAAAAAGTGGTCATGTAGATAAACCAGATCCTCGTAAAGTACATAGGAAACCAATTGTACGCATTGGAGGAGTGGCTATTTTTGCTGGAACAACAGCAGGTTTATTAGTGGTATGGTGGTTAGGAGGATTTGGGATATTATCCCCAGAAAAAGATGCAGAAATTTGGGGCGTAACCATTGGGGCAATTTTCTTCTTTTTTATCGGTTTGGCTGATGATTTATTTAACTTATCTCCTTCTTCCCGTTTAATTATGCAGTCGATCGTGGCGGGTTTTGCATGGTATAAAGGAGTAAGGATTGACTTTTTTACAATTCCTTTTGGTGATTTAATTCGGATTGATATGTGGTGGCTAAGTTTACCTATTACTATTATTTGGCTAGTGGGAATGGTAAATGCTATTAATTGGATTGATGGTTTAGACGGATTAGCGGCAGGAGTATGTGGTATTGGTGCAGTAGTAATGTTGATTGTTAGTTTATTTATGAATCAACCAGCAGCAGCACTATTAGCGGCGGCTTTAGCAGGAGGTGCTTTGGGATTCTTAAAATATAACTTCAATCCTGCTGAAATTTTTATGGGAGATGGTGGTGCTTATTTCATGGGTTTTATGTTAGCAGGGGTGGGTGTTATTGGTTTAGCGAAAACTGCTGCGGTAACAGCTGTAATTTTACCTTATATTATTTTAGCTGTGCCTATTTTGGATATGTCTTGGGTAATTATATCTCGTGTTATGCAAGGAAAATCACCATTTTTAGCTGATAAACGTCACTTACATCATCGTCTTTTAGATGCAGGAATTTCTCAACGGTTAACGGTGTTATTTATCTATTCTCTAACTCTATGGGTAGGTAGTTTAGGATTAGTTTTTTCAGGTTTTCCTAGTGGTGGAGTTTATGCCTTCGGTGCAACGATGTTATTAATCTATACGGCTTGGCAAGTTTGGCGTAATCGTAAAATAGATACTAATACTAATGATTAAGCAAAAAAGGCATCTACATTGACAAACTGAGATGGGAATTTATAGAAATAATAAAGTAATTTTCCTGATTATTGCATAAATTGCTAATTTGCTACTGATAAGTAAATAGAACAAACTGTTACCAAATAAATCATGAACAAATTTCTATATATTATCGGTGCATTGTCTAGTTTAGTCTTAATTTCTAGTGGTTTTTCCATGAACTCTATTCAAACTAGAGCCTCAGCAGAACCTTTTGGTTCTCGAACTATCGATGAAGTATTTTATAACAATCTAGGAACTGGATTTATCGGATTAGGATTATTTACAGGACCGACTCTCTTTGCATTAGCTAATTTATTAGCAATTCAATCTAAAAAAGAGCAATAAATTACTATGGCATTATTAATGATCTTAATAGTCACTTAAAAACTTTAAAATCAAAAATCAAAAAAGTAAAAATAATGGATATAGCAGCTACTAAATTAGTAATAAATCAATTCAGAAATCAATTAACTTTAACTTTAGATAATCCTTCATCAGTTAAGGGACAAGTCAAACAAATCAGTTTAATTCAAAAACAGTTAAAAGTGATTAAAAAGGAGATTAATTTAGCAGTTAAACAAATTAATAAAAATGCTAGTCAATCGACCCATTTATTTTCTATGGGATTAGGT
>NZ_VRZC01000208.1 GCF_016743215.1 Geminocystis sp. GBBB08 | reverse complement strand
CCCGGCTAACACGGCTTGTTATATTCCTTCTCACGTGTACTCCTTGTAAAATCAGTACCTTTACTTGTTTTTGCTGTCTTTTTAGATGAGATCGCATTTCTAATTAGATCTACACTAATCGCCTTTTATTGTATAGTTATAGTTTAATGTACTTTATTTATATGTTCAAAATAAATACAAAAATAAATACAAAACCTTAGCAAAAAAAATCAAAAAATGGGTATGAAATTGTACAATCTTTAGGATATGATTAGGCACATTAGAAAAATTTACTTTATTGAGTTTAAATTAGCAGAGGAAATAAACTGTGGTTAGAGTAGCTATTAATGGTTTTGGACGTATTGGTCGTAACTTTTTACGTTGTTGGTTAGGGCGTGAGAATAGTGGTTTAGAATTAGTAGGTATTAATGATACTTCTGATCCTAAAACTAATGCACATTTACTTAAATATGACTCTATGTTAGGGAAGTTAGATGCTGATATTCAAGCCGATGAAAATTCTTTAACTGTTAACGGTAAAACGATTAAATGTGTGTCTGATCGTAATCCGATAAATTTACCTTGGGCTGATTGGGGTGTTGACTTAATCATCGAAGCTACTGGAGTATTTGTCACAGACGAAGGTGCGTCAAAACACATTCAAGCAGGGGCGAAAAAAGTTTTAATCACTGCACCGGGTAAAGGTGCTAATGTGGGGACTTATGTTGTTGGTGTTAACCATAAAGAATATGCTCACGATAAATATAATGTTATTAGTAATGCTAGTTGTACCACTAACTGTTTAGCACCTATCGCTAAAGTACTTCATGAGAATTTTGGCATCATTAAAGGTACTATGACTACTACTCACAGTTACACTGGTGATCAAAGATTATTAGATGCAAGTCACCGTGATTTACGTCGTGCGCGGGCGGCGGCTATCAATATTGTACCTACTAGCACTGGAGCAGCTCAAGCTGTAGCATTAGTTTTACCTGAATTAAAAGGAAAATTAAACGGTATTGCTTTAAGAGTACCTACTCCTAACGTTTCTATTGTAGATTTAGTCGTACAAGTTGAAAAAAGTACCATTGCCCAACAGGTTAATGACGTTATCAGAGAAGCCTCAGAAGGCGAATTAAAAGGTATTTTAGGTTATAACGAATTACCTTTAGTTTCTTCTGATTATCGAGGTACTGATGTATCTTCTATTGTTGATGCTAATTTAACCATGACAATGGGAGGAGATATGGTTAAAGTTGTTGCTTGGTATGACAACGAATGGGGTTATTCTCAACGAGTAGTTGATTTAGCGGAAATTGTTGCTTCTAACTGGAAATAATCAGAAATTAAGTTTCAAAATATAGTCGGAGATGCTCAACTATGGGCATCTTTTTTTGTAAGACAAAATAGTTAATTATAAAGTATAAAGATCTTTGCCCTTAAAAATAAATCAGATCTTGATATTCCGTTACAATGGTGAGTAAAAATACTTTAGCTTATACCATGACAGAAACTTTTTCCGATCATCATTCTCATTCTCATCATGATTATAAAAAACATTCTCATGGGCATATTCATAGTGAAGAATCTCAGCGAAAAATAATTAATCGTTTATCTCGCATTGAAGGTCATGTTCGAGGTATTAAGACTATGATTAGTGAAGGTAGAGATTGCCCTGAGGTTTTGATTCAAATTGCAGCGATTCGTGGTGCTTTAGATAGGGTAGCAAGATTAATTTTAGATGAACATTTAAGCGAATGTATTACTCGTGCCGCTAAAGAAGGTAGTATCGAAGGAGAAATCGAAGCCCTAAAATCTGCCTTAGATCGTTTTTTACCCTCTTAAATGATATAATGTTATTATCGCTTTGGGAATAAAGATTTAGTGACCAAAATTTGGCTTTTGTATTTATTTATTTTTACTTAGTACAATACAGTTCAGTAATCTTAACTCTCTACAAGTAAATTATTTCGTGGTATGATAATTTGACCAGAAACAAGTCAAATAGATAAAAAATATTCATTTATGAGGACATAATGGCTAAAAGTAATCCAAAAAAAGAAAAAGCAGAACGTAATAAAGCATACGCTCGTCAGTTTAGAAAGAAAACCACTACTTTCAACTCCAAATTTAAAAGAAGAGACTACAATGGTTCTAATGGCTCTGCTCAACCTTCTGATGATGACAAAGAATAGAATAATTGTAATTTGTAATTAATTGAGTAGTTTATTACTTAATCTTCAAACAAGCCACTAATACTAATTATCTCTCGAGGATAGTTTTGCGTTGGTGGTTTTGTAGTTTTTTATCTTCAGAGGGAGTTGTCAACATCACTTTAACTATCACTTCTATTAATTCTGGAGTTACACCTAATGGAGGAATAAATTGAAGTTTACTATTTGTCTGTTTTTGTATTTTTTTAGTCTCATTGGCGATCGCCTCTGTAATTTTACCGGAGAATAAAAAATAAGGAAGAATAGCAATACTTTCAGAGAAAGAATTAGATAATTGATTAATGATAGTAGCAAGATCAGGGGAAATTGACCAATAAGCGATTTGTGCCTTTAATTGTTGAGCGATTTTTTCAGATTCTTGATTCCCTTGAGGAATTTTCGTGCCATGAGTTAATAAAATGCGATGAGTTGTGGGTTGTTGTTGATATTTGTATTGTAATAATGAGATTAAATTTTGATTTTGCCCTAAATGAGCCATTAATTCTAATTTTAAGGGAGAAAAAGGGCGAGAAATAGCTACTTCTTTGGGTATATCTTCCAAAACGTGAGTGCCAGATAATAAGAATAAAGGCAAGATTTTAAGGATTTTATAGCCTTTTTGAGCATATTCTTGAGTAATATTAACTATTTTAACCGATAAAGGTTGATCTCCTAATTCTAAATAAGCCATAGCTATCGGTGTAAAAAATCCTTGACTACGGAATTTTTCCATAATTAATTGTTGTAATTTATGTAATTGTTGACCATAAGTAGGATTACGACTACCATGAACTACTAACAGATAGGCGATCATAATTGATAAGCTGTCTTTTGATATATGTAAATTTTCTGAGGAAGGAAGCAGATTTGGGAAGAGGGAAGAGTTTGAATCAATGCAAGGAGTTGAAACCCCTTGTTAATAATTAGCAAAAATGTAAGTTAAATGCCTCAAGTGCCTAACAGATAATTGATAATTGACAATTGACCATTGACAGTTGAAAATGAAAAAGACAATAAAGAATAGGCATTATAGCCATAAAATTCATTAACTTTTATTAGTCATTACTCATTGTTTATCTCAATATTTTATCTATTATGGAACTTTTACCCCCTAATTTACAAAGATTAAAAAATCAAGTTGCCATCGTTACAGGGGCATCCAGAGGTATTGGTAAAGCCACCGCCCTTGCTTTAGCTTCAGAAGGTGCAAAAGTTGTTGTTAATTATGCTAGTAATAGCCAAGCTGCCGATGGTGTTGTGAATGAGATTATTACTGCTGGGGGAGAAGCTATAGCCATTGGGGCAGATGTATCACAACAGAAAGCGGTAGAAGCAATGTTTAAAGAAACTACTAATAAATGGGGAAGAGTTGATATTTTAGTGAATAATGCCGGTATTACTCGTGATACTTTAATGTTACGGATGAAATTAGAAGATTGGCAACAAGTAATTAACCTCAATTTAACGGGAGTATTTTTATGTTGTAAAGCTGCTAGTAAAATTATGTTGAAACAAAGAAGCGGTAGAATTATTAATATTTCATCAGTAGCAGGACAAATGGGTAATCCCGGACAAGCCAATTATAGTGCAGCGAAAGCCGGGGTTATTGGCTTAACGAAAACCTTAGCTAAAGAATTTTCTAGTCGTGGTGTTACCGTTAATGCAGTTGCCCCCGGATTTATCGAAACTGATATGACGGAAGGTTTACAAGCCGAAGAAATTTTAAAAATGATCCCTCTTAACCGTTATGGAAAACCAGAGGAAATTGCGGGAATGATTCGTTTTTTAGCCGCTGATACTGCTTCTAATTATATTACTGGGCAAGTATTTAATGTTGATGGTGGTATGGTTATGTGATGGCAGAGTATTTTTTTCTCAGAAAAAATCAAAAATTATTTTTCACGGCAATGCAATGCAAGGGGTTTAAACCCTTTGTTACCAAAAAAATTGAGTTAAAAGTCTCCCCTTTGAAGGGGAAAAAATAAAAAATATATCCCTTATTCAATCCTCTTGATTCATTTTTCTTGTTTTACTTTTTACTTTTTACTTTTTACTTGTTACCGCTTGTTATCATGGATTTGGGAAAAATAAAATCTGCAATTAGTTTAGCTTACCTATTTATCAACTATTTAAGGCTTTGATAACTACATCATGAATCAATCCGTTACTTACTACTACCCCCCTATTATCATTCATCTTACTATCAGAGGCAAAATCTAAAGGTTTACCATACATATCTGTAACTTTTCCTCCAGCTTCTTCAACTATAATAGATCCACCAGCGTGATCCCATATATTTTCTCGATAATTCGGGCTTTTGGGAGAAGGTAATCGAAGATATAAGGCGGCTTCTCCAGCAGCAACGATACCATATTTTGCTTGAGAATCTACTCTTACAGAATCAGTAGTTATACCTATAGCTTTGGCGATGGCATTTTGTTTTTCTTGGTTGCCGTGACTGGCTTCTACTCCCTCCACAAAACGTAAATCACTGACATCATTATTAGAAATAACTTGCAATTTCGTTAAATTCTCTCCTGTTAAAGACATTTTATAACTACCTTCTCCTCTCACAGCTACAAAAATTAATCCCTTTTCATCATCATTTAAACTTAACGCCGGGCAACCTAAAATGCCTAATTTCACTTCCTTATTTTCAATTAATGCCAATGCAATAGCATATTGATCTTGACGTAAAAACCCTTTTGTGCCATCAATAGGATCTAGTGTCCAAAAACGTTCAGATACTTTACCATTTCCGTAATCAATCCAGTCTAAAACATTGGCAGGAGTAGCACTGGGGATAATTTCTGCCACATAATTGGTAATTTTAGTTAGAGTAGCTTTACTTTCATTTCGTCGTAATTCTTCTGCATCTTCTTCCCCCACAATGGGAATATCGGGGAAAACTTCTTTTAATGCTTTACAAATTATAGCTTGAGAACCGAAATCGGCTACCGTCACAGGACTTTTATCTTGTTTTTCTAAGGCTAAAGGAATATCTTGACATACCCGTTGACATAATTTTGCCGCCTGAATTACTGCTGAAATAGCGATTTCTTTTTCCGTTTGATAGCCCATAAATTTTGATAATTGATTAATCATAGTTTATTATCATTGATTTCCTTTCTTTTGACCATAGATAGCTTCTGGATTTTATCTTTAATTATTATCATTATCAGTTATACTAAATTAACTAATGAGAAAATAAATTATTAAAAAAAATCGAAGATACTAATATCATTGCTTTGCAACGGGCTTAAGCCTCTTGCGAAAGAATAAACTGTTTATATTCTCATAACTAATATCAAAATGCTATAGATAAGTTTGCTATACTTAAATATCAAAATTTTTCAGCATTAATTTTAAGTAAGTGCAAAAAAATTAATTAAAGAAAATATTTATTTATTATTTAATTCCAATGGGAAACATTTTATTCTTCTCAATTTTGATAATTTTTATTATTTTAATCAATTTTCTTTGCTTATATCATATTAAAAATTTAAGA
>NZ_VRZC01000207.1 GCF_016743215.1 Geminocystis sp. GBBB08 | reverse complement strand
TTCCATTACCATTATCGATGGAATATTTAAAGCAAAGTTTAGAAGATACTATAATATTTAACCAAAAAATATCCACTCTTTCTCCTGAAAATAATTTATTATTATTATGTGGCCATGGTACTAAAGATTGTTGGAATAAATTATCCAGAATTTCTGATATAGCAGAATTAATTAATTATTATCCACAATTAAATTGGCAATTACTATTAAAAGAAGCCAAAAATAGAGGTGCATTAAGATTAGTATTAGTGGGATTATCTTTAGCTAATCGTTTATATCAAATCTCACTGCCTGATTTTCTCTACGATGAAATAAATAAAGATACAAAAATTAAATCATTAGTTAATAAGATTGAAAATATATTATTTATGGCCTCTAACACTAAGAAAAAAATTCTAAGACAATTTTTATTTCAAATACAATTTAGAGAGAGATTCAAGGATAAAATTAAGCCAATATTTAACTTAATATTTTTACCTAATTATATTGATTGGTTATTATTTGCACCTTATGAACTACCTTTAATCTGTTACTATTTTTTAAGTCCATTTACATTATTATTTAAAATAGTATTTAAACTTAAAAATCAATAAATTTTACATATTCAGTATGTTAAAGTCTATCTATTATTTTATCATAATTTTCTATATCATCTACTAAATTATTAGATAGGAGTTTAGGAAAAATATAGCAATTTTAGGTTCGTAGTGAGGGCTTTAGCCCTTATTATATTAATTAATGTCGAACTCAAAAAATCAAAATAGGCAATAAATAATATTTTCGGCGTTGGGTTTCCTTATCTCTACTCAACCTACTTTCAAAGGAGAATTAGGAGGGATTAACTAAATAATTATATAAAGATAAACCTCCATCAATGGTTATTACTGCACCAGTGGTAAAATGAGAAAAATAATCGGAGGCTAAATAAACGGCACTTCTACCTATATAACAAGGATTGATGGAACTTTGATGAAGATGTGTATATTGATGATAGTATAAGTTTTTTTCTTTATCTTCAACTACCCATCCAGGCGCAATACCATTAACTCTAATATTATAAGGTGCTAAATCCATGGCTAATTCTTTTATTATCATCGCTAATGCTGCTTTCGATGCACTATAAATTAACTTCCTGAATATAACAGCTTGGTGTATAGAAGTAATAAATATTATAGCTCCCCCTTGTTGATTATTAATCATCATTTCTACTATTTTTTGCGTCAAATATATAGGTTTAAAAACATTTGTATTGAATATCTTTTCCCAGTCTTGTAAATCTATTTGTTTGATGCCTTTTTTGTCATTATTAATGCCAACATTATTAACCAAAATATCAATATTAATATTATTTTCTTGAAAAAAACTTATCAACGAATCAATCTTTTGAGTGTTATTTATATCAAAAACAAAACCTTTATATTTGACGGAATAATTCTCTAATTCTAACTCTAATTGTTGACATCTTTCCTTATCTTTGTCCATAAAATAAATGTTACCGCCTTGTTTTCCCATTTCTATAGCGATACTTTTCCCGATATTTTTACCGGCACCAGTAATTAAGATATTTTTATCAGCTAATAATTGATTATCATAAACTTTACTCGGTTCTTTTTCCTTTAGTTTAATAACTTGTTTAACTCTTTTTTTAGGGTTAATAAAGGCATTAAAAGCTACTCTAAATCTATCTTTAATTTTCATAATTTATAAATATATACTATATTCAGTTTGTTTAATAAAATCTATGACTTCTTGAGCATTTTCGACATCATCCCAGACACTGTTTAAGGAAACTTTTTTCATTTTTGTAGTTACCGAAACAGACTGCAATCCTAGATAATCAAAAATAATGTTAGCAGTATTTTGATGTTCTTTTGAGTGTAAGAGATTATTTTCATAGATTATTTTTAAATGAGGTATTTTCTTCATAATTTCTTTTTCTATTATTTGATTTTTTTGATGATAATTTAAACTTTTAATTAATTCTTGGCAATCTATATAAACCGATGTACAGATAAAACTGTTATCACCTAAATCATGCCATTGTTCACGCTTAATAGCTTTAAGACTAGAAATAACTAGATTAAAAAGATTCTCTCTATATAAATAGATTATTTTCCAGTTATTGTGATATAATCTTAAAAGATAATCTTCTGGTTTATGATTAAATTTTTGAATCAGAATATTAGTTAATTGGTGCATCTTCAAATCAAAACCATAAACTTTTTTATTAACTTTTATACTTTGACTTTTAACATATAAATAGGGAAAAATAACTTTTTTAAAATCCAATTTTATAAATTTATTAAAAATCTCTCCATCTACAAAAATATCAGGATGACAATTTAATAAATCTGTCAATAAAGTACTCCCAGTGCGATAATTTGCGAAAAGAATAAACTTATTTTTGGGGATTTTTGAATAATTTTGAAAATACTTAAAATAATCTAATAATTCACCTTGTCTCAGTTCAATTGGTTGTTGATAGTTTTTGATAATGAAAATGTTTTTCATAGAAAAGATTAAATAATTTTATCAATTTGAGAATGTTGTCTAAATTCTATACTTAATATTAAAGGAATTTTCAAACATTATCATCTAAAGTTCGATATTGAAGGTAAAAAATTTATATCAAAATTCAGCAACATTAATTTTATTTATTTGTTTTAATAAAACAGTTAAACACTTTTCAATATTAGGAGAAGGGTTACATTTTAATCCCTCTTGAATATTTACTAAAGCATATTCATTTTCTCCTTTATTTAAGTTTACTTGAGCATATTTTAAAGCAATAATGGCATAATTATCTAAGGCTTTTTGCGACAAAATTTCAGCACTTTCTAAGGGTAAATAACTTTTAGAAATTTCGATCGCTTTTCTCGTATCCATAATTTGTGTTGCTGAAGCTATTAGATGAGCCGATTCTGATTCAGAATGTTTACGAAAATATGCTAAAGGTTGTGGTTCATACCAGTAAGGATAATACACAGCAATGCGTTTCCACATTTCCCAATCAAAAGCCGATTTAGCTTGAGGACAAAAACCGCCTAATTTCTCATAAACTTCTCGTTTTACTACTATTGAACAACATTGAAATCTACATAAAGTAGCTATTTTTCCGAGCCAATCGTCAATAATACCAGTAGTATCTCGTTCTAATATTGATAATCTCAAATTACCTTGATTCTCTACAATAAAATGACGACAAAAAGCCGCACCAATGTTCGATTCCATTTCAATTCCTTGCCGTAAAGTCTCATAAAATCTCGGTTTTACCCAGTCATCATCATGGAGAATATGCACCCAATAACCTCTTGCTCTTTGTAAACAAATGTTAAAAATATGCGGATGTCCTACATTTTCATGATGTTTATAAAAAGAAATACGCTCACCTCCAACTCTTTTCACCATCTCCTCAATTTGCTCTTGAATCCCTTTATCGGCACCACCATCGTTAATCACTTCTATCTGCATTTGCTCAGGATGAGGTGCTTGTGCTAAAACACTGATGAGAGCTTGTTCTAAATATTGTAACCGATTATAAACCGTAATTATCACAGACCAAAAAGGTCGTTCTATATCAGATTTTATCGGAAAAATTTGCGGAAATTCAAACTCTCGATGGCGATTCATGATTCCTAACTCTACCAATTGTTGACTATTTTGAAATCTCACAGAATGCTGAGGATCATATAAAGTTAAAGTTTCATTTTCGTTAATAACTTTCGCATATTGAGTATATTGCATCCCTCCGCCAAAATGTTCTTTTCTGATAACTTCACTTTGTACATAATCGTAAAAAGATGAGAAAAACTTGAAGTGTAATAAACACCCACTTTCAGAAGCGATTTCTTCTATAGGACAATTTGTGGAGTGTTGCCCTCCCGTTAATACTATATCTTCACTATATTTAATTA
Source organism: Geminocystis sp. GBBB08 (assembly GCF_016743215.1). Lineage (GTDB taxonomy): Bacteria > Cyanobacteriota > Cyanobacteriia > Cyanobacteriales > Cyanobacteriaceae > Geminocystis. The sequence continues at coordinate 1,840 of NZ_VRZC01000207.1, read as the reverse complement.
AAGGAACTTTACTTAGATAGTAGTCACCGTGGGGATTAAAAATCCTTTGTCTCACACCACCATTATAGATTGTTTGGTTTTTATAAGGACTTCCTAAATCATATTTATTATGGTAAAATTGGCGATCGAAATAAGGACAAACTTCAACAAAATTCTTTCCGGCTGTATATAATGTATCTTTGATAGGAATATCAGAATACATATCTAAAAGAATACAGGTAAATGCCCTTTTTTGCAGACAATCTAATTTATAACACAGTTGAGGAATAGTAATTTTTTCTGCATTGGGATAGAAAAAAAGTTCATCAGCATCAACGATTAAACACCAATGATTTAAGCCATATTTTCTCAGCAAAACCTCAAACCAAGCCGAACCAAAATTAGCACGATTAAAAGAAAGATTACTTTGCCACAAATAAACATCATTTTGTATTAATAAATATTCCTTAGTGTTATCCGTTGATTGATTATCAATTATAAAAAATTTAGCAATACCTTTTTCTCTGTAATAAGACAAAAAATAGGGAAGACGAAGCGCTTCATTTCTCACCACCACACAAACTAAAATATCCCTAGATTGCAGATTAATTTTTTTTGAATCTTGACGCTGAAGTTGATAAAATTCAAAAGCATAATCAATGCCATTTTTTTCGATTAAAGTATTAATTAAACATTTATGAATTTCCGCTTCATTAGAATCAATATTAATGGCTTTAATTAAAATTTGTAAAGCTAAATCTAATTGTTTTTGTTGAAAGTAAATTTTACCTAAATAAAAATGCGCTTGAAGATGATCCGATTGCAGTTTAATTGTTTCTTGATAACTTTTAATGGCTGGTTCTATTTTTCCTTTTAAATGCCATGCTCTTGCTAATCTAAATTTTAGTTCGGCAGATGTTTTTTTGTCCATAAAAAATATTTAATTAACTATACATTTTATTTTACTTCATATGGAACTGGTCCTTTTGCCAGTGGTGGAGGCGTTATCAATAATCGTGTTTGGAATGGTACAGTTATTTATGATCTGAATGTAGCTGAACAGGTACCAGAACCAGTAACCATTTTAGGTAGTTTAGTGGCATTGGGAATCGGGAGTGCTATGAAGCGTAAAATAAGTAATAAAAACATTTAGTTAGTTTTTTTGATGCCTTTAAAGTAAGTTATTTATACATAGATAAAACTACTATTTTAAACTTACTTTAACTTGTAACCATCTAAAAATTTCTCCTAAAGTAAGTTGCAATTTATCAGCAAAATTAGGTACAGGAATTAAATCTTTATCATCTTCAAAAACTTTAGGGTGGCAGTCATTAGTATAGGTAAAAATTAACTTTGTTTGAGGATCAATTAACCACCCCATTAAGCTACCATTATCTAAACAATGGACAATTTTTTTAGTAATTAAACCCATATATTGTTCAGGGCTTAAAATTTCAATAATCCAATCAGGCGCAAGGTTAAATTTATTCGCAATTGTACCATCTTCGTTAACGGGTAATTTATCCCATAGGAAAACTGCTACATCTGGCACGATAGATTTCCCCGCAAAAGTGCATCGCAATTCGGGAAAAGCAAGGGCGATTTGGTTATCTTCAGTGACGGCGTTAATGGCATTGGAAAGTTTTAATTGAAGACGACTGTGTTGTCCTTGAGACATTGGTTTAGTATAAATTTGTTTATCAATATATTCTTGTACTGGTTTAGTTTCAGGTTGACTTAAAAATTCTTCTAAAGTTATGAGTTTTATTGGTGTTTGTATCATAGTTATTTTTCCTCATTTTCTTACATTAATTATAATATAGCAATCCTAAATGATTCGTGGCAAAATAAGGACTACAAA
>NZ_VRZC01000206.1 GCF_016743215.1 Geminocystis sp. GBBB08 | reverse complement strand
GTACTCGTGCAAAATAGATTGTGAATTTTTAAATTAATTAAAATAACATACAATCCTTGTTGCCTATTGCTTATTATCTTCTGTCTTTCATAAAGTAAACATACAATTAATTTTGCCTACTTACTTAGAATCAGATTTAAGCAAAATAAATGAATTAGAAAAAAGAGCGGGAAGATTTGTGTTAGCGACCAACAGATTAGATAAGAGCCAATTTAGTTCAGATGAAATTCTCATAAAATATAAAGAGCAACAATCAGTCGAAAGAAGTTTTGGCTTTCTCAAAGACCCAATATTTTTTGCAGATAGTGTGTTTTTAAAAATTCCGAAAAGAATAGAAACAATGGCAATGCTAATGGGATTATGTCTGTTAGTATATTCATTAGGGCAAAGAGAAATACGTCGCCGATTAAAAGAGAAAAAAACTGCCCTAAAAAATCAATTAGGAAAACTAACAGAACGTCCAACTTTAAGATTGATATTTCAATGTTTTCAAGGGATTCATTTAGTAATAAATAAAGAAATAAAGCACATAGTAAATCTAACAAATGAAAGAAAATTAATTTTAAGTTTTTTGCCAATTGCTTGTCAGCATTATTATATATTATTTGGCTTAATTATAGAACAAAAAAGCCTAGAAAAATTATAGTTTCTACAATAGACACCATATTTAATCATCAAATGAATAGTAATAAAAATCATCAAAATTCTTGGGTTTGAAACCCCGTCTTTGCTTTAGAGTTGCCTATTCTCTAGGTAGGGTCTGCTGAAAAAGTCAGAAAAATAACACACATTCAACATTATATACATGATGTTGTAAGAAAGTATAATCTACTTTCATTCTTATTAGCATCATATATAATATATCCTGATTCTTTTTCTCTTTTTTTAATTGTTTTTCTAAAAATGCACATAAAAACCCCCTTATTACCCTTCTATAAAGGGTTATTAAATTCATTACTAATATTCCCATTGCTATTACTGTTAGTAAATGTCTCCTTTAGTTTTGTTCTAATTAAATTCAATCCATAATTTCTTTTTACTTCTCCAAATTTTCCTTCTATTTTACTTCTTATTCTCTCATCTAATTGAGATTGTTTCTTTTCTTCATTACTTATATTTTTTATTGGTCTTCCCAATTTTGGACCACCCATTCTTATCCCTTTTTCTTGACAATATTTTCTCTTCTCTTTCGTTCTATAAATTTTATCTACATGAATTGATTCTGGATAATAACTCCACATTTTATAATATTTTTCTACCTGTTCTTTCAAGTATTTTGCCTCTGGAAAATTTGACCATTCTACATAGTCTAAAAATACATATCCTTCTACATAAGATACTGATATTTTTGCTCCAAATTCTACTGATGCTCTTGCCTTACCCCTCACTATTGGTCTAATGTGAGGCTGTTCTATACTGACTATTCTATTTTCTATTGTCCTTTTATTTTCTTCATACATTTCTTTCTGTTGTCTATTTAATTCTCTTACTATTTCTATTTTTTCTCTTTCTTTTCTTGATAATATTTCTTCTTCATTTACTTTCTTTTTTAATTCTTCTATGTAGTCCAAGTTTCTTGACACATACCTTAATTGTTTTTTGATGGCTTTTCTTCTTTCTGATGTTGTTATCTTTTTCTTTTTTGCTATTACTAAATGTGCTTTTCTTGCTTTTTTTCTATCGGTTCTTGGTTTTTTTTCTAATTGTCCTTTTACTGGTTTATATAATTTATCTATTATTTTTTCTAAAAACTTTCTCCCCTGATTTAATAATCCTAAATCTGTCGGATATGTTATATCACTTGGTATCACTGTGGCATCTAACATCAATTGTCCTTTATTTTTTATTCTCTCTTTTTTTTCTTCTGTATCTTGATTTTCCTCTTTTTTTTTATCTTGTTTATCCAGTTCTATTTTTACTATATCTTCATTGATTTTATTAATTATTTCTGGCTTTATTCTTTGGCGAAAATACACCAACATTGAGCTGTTAAAAGGTGCTTTATATTCATAGGTTGATAATCCTAGAAAATACTGTAAATGTGGATTCTCCTTAATTTGTTCTAAGGTTTCTCTGTCAGTCGTTTTAAGTATTTGTTGTATAATTAAAGCCCCCATTGCTATTTGAAAAGATTTAGCTGGTGCACCTATTTTTTCATCAAAAAGTGAGGCATATTCTTCTTCAAATTTTGCCCAAGGTATCAAATCTCTCAAAATCACCCAACGATTATTTTCATTGAGGTGAAAACCATTGGGAAATTGAAAATCATTAATTGTACTGTGTAAATGTTCGGTATGAGGATACATAAAAGTGTGCAGTTTTTCCGAGATTATAACTGATTTTTGCACATTTTTTAAGGGATGTAGTCTGTCAAAACGATTAATTTTAATAGCTTTTTGATTTATTCAGCAAACCCTAGGTAAGTATAATTTAATCAAAAACTACCAAATTATCTCGATGAATAACAGTTTCTGCACCATAATAACCTAAAATATCAGGAATATCGGCTGACTTTAGCCCTTTAATTTTTCCTAATTCATCATAACTATAATTAACAATTCCTTTGCCTATTTCTTGCCCTTGAAAATTAACTAAATCTACCGCTTCCGATGCACTAAATTCTCCCTCAATTTTAGTTATTCCTGCCGCTAATAAAGATTTTCCTTGATGGCATAAAGCCTTAACTGCACCATCATCTAAATATATTTTTCCCATAGAAACTAAACCGTTAGCAATCCATCTTTTACGAGCATTTTCTGTCTTCGGTTGTGCCTCAAATTTTGTGCCAATGGCTTCTCCTGCCAAAATTTTACCAATATTATCAGGATTTTTACCATTAGTTATAACGGTTGTTACCCCAGCACTAGAAGCAATTTTCGCTGCCCTTAATTTCGTAATCATTCCACCAGTGCCCCAACCACTACCACTATTGGTAACATCTACTTGTAAATTGGCAAATTCTTTACTATTGACTAAATCTATGGGTATAGCTGAAGGTACAACACGAGGATCAGCAGAATAAAGTTTATCGACATCTGTCAACAAAAATAACCAATCAGCTTCGACTAAACTGGCAACTAAAGCTGATAATGTATCGTTATCGCCGAATTTTAATTCTTCCGTTGCCACCGTATCATTTTCGTTGACAATGGGAATCACTCCTAACTCTAACAAAGTATTAAAAGTATTACTGGCATTAACATAACAACTTCTTTCCATTAAATCTCGTCTCGTCAGCAAAATTTGAGCTATAGGTTGTCCTAAATGATTAAATAAATCATCATAGACTCTAATTAATCTTCCTTGGCCTACCGCTGCTATAGCCTGTTTGAGATTAATATTTCGAGGACGTTCTGTCAAATTTAATCTAGCACAACCAACTCCCACAGCACCTGACGACACTAAAATTACTTGATAACCTTGCTGACGTAAATTACTTAAGGTTTCCACTAAAAAAGCGATGGTAGAAAGAGCTAAATTTCCAGTTTCTGGGCGAGTTAAGCTAGATGTGCCAATTTTGATAACGATGGTTTGTGTCATTGTTAGCCATGAGGAATGAGAAATTAGGAATTAGGGTAAGGGGTTTCAACCTCTTGTTAAGAATTAGGATTAATAGATTTGTGGCACAAGTCGTGGCAATAGCCAATGGGCAACGATGCTCAATTTCTTCATTCTAAATTTTAAATTCTAAATTCTAAATTCTAAATTGTCAATTTTGATCACTGATTTGTGCAAGAAAATTATTCAATTTGACCAAGAAGAGTCATAATTGTGAACAAACTTAAATAAAATTTAGTTAACTTAATATTTATTCAACTGGAATTGAATGCACATCGCTTGGCTAGGAAAAAAATCTCCTTTTTGTGGCAACGTAACATATAGTAGAGAAATAACCAACGCTCTGTTAGATAGGGGTTATAAGGTTAGTTTTCTTCATTTTAGCGAAGAAAGTGACGAATCTAGCCCTGAAAATTATGTCGCTGAAGTTAACCTTCCTTTTCTCTATAAATCTCAAATTTATACCATACCCTCCCCTAAATCTACTAAAATTTTACTAAAAGCACTACAAGACTTGCAACCTGATATAGTTCATGCTTCTTTAACTTTATCTCCCCTCGATTTTCGATTACCAGAAATTTGTCAACAATTAAAAATTCCCCTTGTTGCTACTTTTCATCCTCCTTTTGACAGTCTTTGGCGTAATATAAAATCTAGCACTCAATATTTAACTTATCAACTTTATGCTCCTTCTTTAGCAAAATATGATCAAACTATTGTTTTTTCTGAATTACAAAAAGATTTGTTAATTAAATTAGGTGTACCTGCGGAAAAATTAGCTATTATTCCTAATGGTGTCGATACCCAAAAATATTCCCCTGATAAGTCTGATTTTAAAAATAAATATCCCAATGATCAAATATATGTTTATCAAGGGCGTATAGCGGTAGAAAAAAATGTTGAATCTTTATTAAAAGCATGGAAATACGCTGAAATGGGCAAAAATGCCAAACTTTTAATTATCGGTGATGGACACTTAACTCCCACTCTCAAACCTTTATATAATCAAGAAGATGGTATTATCTGGGTAGGTGCCATCGTTGATGATGAAAAAAGAATTGATTTGTTAAGAAGTGCAGATGTTTTTATTTTACCGTCTTTAGTCGAAGGCTTATCTTTATCATTATTAGAAGCAATGGGTTGTGGTTTAGCCTGTGTTGCCACCGATGCGGGGGCTGATGGCGAAGTTTTAGCTCATGCTGGAATTGTTCTTAGCACTCAAGATGTTACTAGCCAATTAAAAACAATTTTACCCCTTTTGGCACACCATCCAGAAATAACTACTTTACTCGGAAAAAAAGCCCGAAATCGAGTCTTAGAAAAATATACTTTAAAGAATAATGTCACAAAATTAGAGCAACTTTATCTTGAATTAAGTAACAAAAAAGTAAAATTCTTGCATAATTCAGGGGAAATTAGTAGCCCTTTTTATCCCTTTAAAAAAAGAAAAGAATAAGGCTTAATCTATCTTAAAAGTTTCAAAAAGTTACATTTATTGTGTTGATCATTAAGCACAACATTACCTCAGTTCGATCAAAAGTTATCGGTTAAGGTAGCGGATTTGGGAAAAGTATCTATAATTAGGGTTTACTGTGGGGAATCAGAAGGCTATAACAATCAAAGGTTAATAAATACTACACTAACAAAAAAGTGTGCCATTTTGATAATTTTTGTTGAAAAACTCAACATTTTTGACTTGATTTGCAAACAAAAACTTACATTAGCTCAATAACACTACTAAGCTAAAAATTTGATTTTTGGTTATTTAAGCTGATAGCTGACTGCTAATAGCTACTCTCATCAAAATAAAAATACTTTTTGACGCAACCTCTAATTAGAGGAAATATTTAATAAACTTTTAACCAAATTTTTTGTTTTTATTTCTATTTGTTGCCAATCTAATTCTCCCCTGTCATCCATTAAAATTTTATCAATTATTACCGGAATATTTTCCTCTGATTCATAACTATCAAAACAGATTTTAAAACAAAGTTCCCAAATATTATATTGCCTTAAATAATTACCTTTTTTAAACAAGACAATATAACTCGGAAAAGGTTCGTTAATTTCTTTATAACTTACATTCCAATCTGATAATTCTGATTCTTGACGAATATTATCGATTAATCTGATATAAATTGGCTGTAAAAGTAGTTGAGCTTTTTCATATTCTAAAATATCTTTAAATTTTGTTCGCATTTTATTTTT
>NZ_VRZC01000205.1 GCF_016743215.1 Geminocystis sp. GBBB08 | reverse complement strand
GCAAATGGGAGCATATTATACCAAAGAAGACATCACCGAATATATTAGCAAAAACTGCATTATTCCCTATTTATTCGATGCAGTATTAAGAGAATTAGATCCCCCCCTGCCCCCCTTGAGAAAGGGGGGAGTAAATACAGAAAAAGCCCCCCTTATTAAGGGGGGTTTGGGGGGATCAAATCAACTTAAATAAGGGGAGTTGGAAGGATAAAAATGAACTATTTACCATATAATAAAAATCTTGTTAGTAGGGCAAAAGAATTAAGAAAAAATATGACCAAAGCCGAGAAAAAACTTTGGTATGATTATTTAAGAAATTTTAAATTTAGAGTATATAGACAACGCCCTATTGATAACTTTATTGTTGACTTTTATTGTCCTCAATTAAAATTAGTAATAGAAATCGATGGAGAAAGTCATTATCAAGAAAATGCTCAAGAATCTGACTTAGAAAGAAGTAAAATATTAGAAGGATATGGGTTAAAAGTAATTAGATTTACTAATGAAGAAGTTTTAAATAATTTAGAGGGAATTGTAGCAATAATTGAGGAAATGATCCCCCCTAACCCCCCTTAAATAAGGGGGGAATAAATGGGTAAAGAATTAGACTCAGACTAGAATTAAAAAGGAGGAAATTATGTTACAAACCATAGAAGCTATCATCGATGAAAATGGTAAAATTCACTTACTAGAAACCGTTAAACTTTCTAGTTCAAGACGTGCCATTGTCACTATACTTGAAGAAAAACCCCTCAACGAGATTTCAGACACTGCTTTACTTAGTGAATCAGCTTTAGCTAAAGATTGGTTAAACCCAGAGGAGGATGAGGCATGGTCACACCTACAGTTGGATCAGTAATACTTATTCCTTTTCCTTTTTCGGATTTGTCACAATCAAAGTTACGTCCTGCTATTGTTTTGGCAAACGCTGGTTATGGTGATTGGATATTATGCCAAGTTACCAGTAAATCCTATACAGATTCACGGGCAATAGAGTTAAATAATCAAGATTTTTCTAATGGTTCATTAAAGGTTATCAGTTATGCACGTCCAAGTAAACTTTTTACAGCTAATAGTAATTTAATTGTCAGAAAAATTGGTGATTTAAAACCAGAAATAATGGAAAAAATTGTTTCGGAGATAATTGATTTATTACGAACAGGTAAAGAATTAGACTCAGATTAAATTAAAAAGGAGGAAATTATGAGTCAATATTTTAATGTAGTTATTGAAAAAGACGAAGATGGCTATTTAGTTGCTTCAGTGCCTTCTTTGAAAGGATGTCATACACAAGCAAAAACAATGGATGAATTATTAGAGAGAATAACAGAAGCTATTGAACTTTGTTTAGAAGTAGAAAAAGAAGAATTTAAACCCTTAGAATTTATCGGAGTTCAAAGAGTAGCCATTAATAACTAAAATGAGTAATATCCCAGCTTTAAGTGGAAAGAAGATGATTAAGGCTTTAACAAAAGCTAATTTTTCAGTGATTAGAATTAAAGGAAGTCATCACTTTTTAGCACATCCTGACGGCAGAAAAACAGTCATTCCAGTTCATGGAAATGAAACCATTGGGAAGGGTTTATTTGCCCAAATTTTAAGAGATTGTGATTTAACAGTTTATGAATTTTTAGACTTGTTATAAATATACTCAGATTAGTATTAAAAGCGAGGAAATTAACAATGATTATTGAGCAAATGATTCCACAAATAAAAACTCTTAATAAAAGTGAAAAAATAAGATTATTACAATATTTAGTAACAGAAATTGCTAAAGATGAAGGCATTGAAAACGACATTAATCAAAAAGAAGAAAAGCAATTTTGGCAGTTAGCTAGTCAATCTTATTTAGATAAAATTTGGCAACATCCAGAGGAGGATATTTATAATGAATTACTCTAAAAATGATGTTGTTTTAGTTCGTTATCCTTTTTCTGATTTATCTTCAAGTAAAGTTCGACCTGCTATTATTATAAATACACCATCAACATCAAAAGATTATTTTATAGTGCCTTTAAGTAGTCGTACAGAAAATTTACTGACAGGAGAATTTATTTTAGAAGATTGGCAACAAGCAGGGCTCAATGTAAAAAGTATTCTTAAAAGAGGAATTTTTACGATTGAACATACATTAATTATCAAAAAAATTGGAACTTTAACTATAGAAGATAGTAACAAATTAGAAGAATCATTAAAACTATGGTTAGGTTTTTAACCATAGACTAAATAGATCAAGTATTAGCCCAACATTATGGCTTTAGTGAGGAGGAATTAGACTCAGACTAGAATTAAAAAGGAGGAAATTATGAAAACTTTAATTAGATTAAAAATAGAAAAATTTATAGAAGAGAAAGAAGAATATTTTGTTGCCACTAGCGATGATTTAGAAGGTTTAGTTGCCGAAGGCAAAACCATTGAAGAAGTAATTGAAATTGCTCAAGATGTGGCTAAAATTTTATTAGAATTAGAGCAAGAAACCACTAATAAAAATATGATTAAAGATATTCCTGCTGTGTTTGAATATCCTTTATTTATGGAAGTATAATGGGAAGATTATCAGGTTTTTCTGATCAAAAAGTTACTCAAAAATTAAATAAATTAGGATTTGAATTTTATCGTACTGCCAAAAGAGATCATGAAATTTGGTTTAATCCTGAAACAAAAGCTAAAACAACGATTCCTCTATTGTCCTCCATTAAAATTAGTAATAGAAGTCGATGGAGAAAGTCATTAGGACAAACTGTTAATATGTTATCCTGAAAAGTTAAATTCAATAACATTGTCTTTTTCTATGGATATTTTTCGTTATCTTCTCCCATTTTACCAACCCGATATTGATCAATGGTCTTTAGAAGCAAGATTGTTACGATGGTTAACTTTTTTATGGTTATTAATCGGTTTAATCGCCCTATTTTCAGCTTCCTATGCCGTTGGTTTAGATGAATCTCAAGATGGTTGGTTTTATTTTAAACGTCAAGGATTTTGGATTCTAATTGGCTTAATTTGCTTCAAAATTGTCACAGAATTACCTTTAAAATTTATTTTAAAATACTCTCCTTGGTTTTATCTCCTTATTTTAGTTTTAATTCTTGGCACTGTCATCGGTTTAGGAGAAAATGTCAATGGTGCAGAAAGATGGATTTCGATCGGCCCAATTCAAATTCAACCTTCAGAATTGCTCAAACCTTTTCTCGTTTTACAAGGTGCAACTATTTTTGGCACTTGGCAAAGGCAACCTTGGCGAATCAAAGGCACATGGTTAGGAATTTTTGCCTTTACTTTAGCTTGTATTTTAAAACAACCTAATTTAAGCACAACCGCTTTATCGGGCATGACTTTATGGTTAATGGCTTTGGCCGCTGGTTTGCCTTATATACAGCTATTGGCAACCGCAATGATGGGTATGATGACGGCTTCTTTGAGTGTGGCTATTAATCCTTATCAATTAAAACGTATCATCTCATTTTTAGATCCTTGGCAAGATGCAAGAGGAGACGGTTATCAATTAGTACAAAGTTTACTCGCCATTGGCTCTGGTGGTGAATTTGGTGTCGGTTTTGGAATGTCACAACAAAAACTGTTTTATTTACCCTTTCAATACACTGACTTTATTTTTGCCATCTTCGCTGAAGAATTTGGCTTTGTTGGTAGTATCATTTTGATTTTAATGGTTATTACTTATGGAACGTTGGCTTTTCTAGTAACCTTAAGATGTACTCATCCTATTAAACGTTTAGTGGCAGTGGGTGTAATGATTATTTTAGTAGGACAATCTTTACTTAATATAGCAGTCAATACAGGATCTTTGCCTACCACCGGTTTACCTTTTCCTTTTTTGAGCTATGGTGGTAGTTCAGTTATGAGTAGTTGTATCTTAGCCGGATTATTAATTCGAGTTGCCCTCGAAACTTATCAACAAGAAACCTTTTTAATCAATCAAAAAATTACTTAAAATGATTAAACACGAGGGCAAAATAAAAATTAAAATCTATTTTAGATGGCAAATTATCAATTTTAATAACTATTTCCAGAAGAATTTAGAATAAGGAAATTTAGTCATTGCCCTGATGCCCCGATGCCCATTGCCTATTACTGCCAATTGTAGCATAAGTTTATTATATTTAATCAAAACTAACCTTAATCTAGCAATCCTAAATGTTATTATATTTTAACTTGATATGACAGAACCTAAAAATCCTTCTAATCCTCATCAAGCTATTGAACTTTATATTCAACGAGTCACAGAATTAAGTCAATTAGGGCAAAAAATTCCCACTAATGAAGAATTATTAATCATTGCCTCAGAATTAGGTATTACTGATCAAGAAATCGCCTCTGCACAAAAACAATCCCAAGCTCATTTTATTCGGGCTAAAGGTTATGTCACTCTCAGTCATTGGGATGATGCCATCGCAGAGTTACAAGAGGCTTTAGCCTTTAATCCTTTTAATTTACCTATGCTACATTTATTAATTAATGCCTATTTAGGAAGATGGAAAAAAACTCATAACAAACAAGATGAAGATCAGATTAATTTTAGGGTAAAACAATGTTTAGAAATTCAACCTGATGATCAAGAATCTTTAAAATTATTAGCACAATTAGATCAATTAATTAATAATTATAAATATCAAATTTGGGGTATTAGTGCATTTAGTTTAATCCTAATCGGTTCTGGTATTGGCTTCTTTTTCTTAAATAATATTTCCATTAATTTATTCACTCAAAATAATCAAAAATTAGAAATTATGAAAAATGAGTTAGTTAATGAAATTCAAGGATTAAAAAATGAACAAATAATTTTATCTGAACAATTATCAGAAAAAATTAAACATCAAGAAGAAGTAGATAAAGATTATCAGTTACAAATAGAAATTTTAAAAAATGAAATTAACAAATTAAATCAACAACATCAGGAATTAATTAATAAATTTAATACCCAAAATAAACCCAATTCTGAAAATAAATCACCCCAAACTAATAATAAAACACAAACCAAATCACTATAAGTAAATAAAATGAAACAAGGATTAGCTTTACACACCACTAGCCCAGAATTAGGTGTTGCTATTATTAATAATCAAGGAAAATATCGTTTTAATTCATGGAATTTAGGAAAAAATTTAGCTAATAATTTACATGAAAAAATAGTAGAGTTTTTACCTCCCTTATCATGGCAAGATTTAACCTTTATTGCCGTTGCAAAAGGCCCCGGAAGTTTCACCAGTACCAGAATTGGAGTTGTTACAGCTAAAACTCTCGCTCAACAATTAAAGATACCTGTTTTTGGTATTTCTACCCTAGAATCTTTAGCTTGGTATTACGGTAAAAAAGAGTTGAACAATCCCTTGTTAGTAGTAGAAATGAAAGCTAATAATGAAGAAGTTTTCGGCTCTATTTATCAATTTTCATCCTCTATGACTGAATTATCAATTATCATTCCTGATACATTATTTAAACTTGAAGAATGGCAAGATTTAGTTACTCAATATCAAGAAAAATGTAATGATAATTTAAAGTTAATAATCTCCTCAAATAAATTAGCTTTTACCACTGAAACTTTACTAGAAATTGCCTTATTTAAAAGTAAAAATACTACAGATTTAACTATCAATAATTGGCAAAATTTAACCCCTTTTTATAATTAGGGGTTGCTGAATTAATCAGAAAGCTATAAAAATAAACGGTTTTGACATAATACTCAGATCTTGCACCAGTACAATAATACCAATGAAACAAAACGGGAAAAATCAATTTTAGGAGTTTTAAAATCAATTCTGATTACTTTTCCCTCTTCCCTCTTCTCTTTTCCCTATCCTCATCG
>NZ_VRZC01000204.1 GCF_016743215.1 Geminocystis sp. GBBB08 | reverse complement strand
ATATTAATAGTATTCCCTTTAATGATCAAGAACCTATTTTTCATCAAGATTTAAGTTTCTATATTTTCAAAATTCCTTTTCTACAAATAATTAGCTCATTATTACAAGGTTTATTTATTTATTCCATCGTAGCTGTTACTTTAACTTATTTATTATCAAATAACAGTCTTTCTGATGGAAAATTTAAGGGCTTTTCTCGTTATCAGTTAAGACATTTATACGGTTTAGCAGGATTATTAATCATAATTTTAGCAATGATTCACTGGTTAAATCGTTATCTGCTTTTATTATCTCCCGAAGGTGTTGTTTATGGTGCTGGTTATACCGATATTACGATCAATATACCGAGAGAAACTATTGCTAGTATTTATACTTTACTAATGGGAATTTGGTTATTTTATAAAGCTTTTACAGGCTCAAGTACAAAAAATGTTTATAGTTTAAAACATAAAAATAAAACTATTATTTCTATTTCTACTCTACCTTTTTTCTTATATTTTGCTTTATATTCCCTAGGGCTTTTATTGGCTGTTTTAGTGCAAAATACCATTGTACAACCCAATGAATTAGCCTTAGAAAAACCTTATATTATTCACAATATTGACAAAACAAGGGCAGCTTTTAATTTAGATAAAATTGAAGTAAAAACTTTTAACCCAGAAGGTAATTTAACTCTGAAGGATATTGAAAAAAATTATCTCACCATTAATAATATTCGTCTTTGGGATACTCTTCCTATTTTACAAGCAAATCGTCAATTACAACAAATTCGTCCTTACTATGTCTTCTATGATGGTGATATTGATCGCTATAATATTGAAGTTAAGATTAATTCAGAAAAAAATCAAGCTATCAATAAACAGGTAATTATTGCCGGAAGAGAATTAGACTCTCAATTATTACCTTCTCAGGCACAAACTTGGGTAAATCAACACCTAGTTTATACCCATGGTTACGGTTTTACTATGTCTCCAGTTAACCGTGTGGCAGATGGAGGCTTACCCTACTATTTTATCAAAGATATTGGCACAGTCAAAGATCCAGGAGAGTTAAATACTTCTTCTGAAGGAGTAAGAAATAGTATCCCTATTTATCGCCCTCGCATTTATTTTGGACAGACGACCAACAACTATATAATGACTAATACCAAAGTGCCAGAATTTGATTTCCCTAGTGGAGAAGAAAATGTTTATCACAACTACGATGGCAAAGGTGGTATTTATCTTAATTCTTTTGGACGCAAATTTTTATTCTCGGTTTATTTACAAGACTGGCGAATGTTATTAACTAATAACTTTACCCCTGAAACCCGTGTTTTATTTCGCCGTAACCTTAGAGAAAGATTAAAAGCCATTGCACCTTTTTTATATTATGATCGAGATGCTTATTTAGTCGCCGCCAAAGGCAATAATGAAGAATCTAATCATTTATATTGGTTAATAGACGGTTATACCATATCCAATCATTATCCTTACTCTGATGCCGGCGAAAATAATTTTAACTATATCCGCAATTGTGTCAAAGTCTTAATTAACGCTGAAAATGGTGATGTTACTTTTTATATCAGCGATAAAGATGATCCTATTATAAAAGTATGGACAAAAATCTTTCCCAATTTATTTCAACCATTAAACACCATGCCAACGGATATTAAACAACATATTCGTTACCCCATTGACTTTTTTAACACCCAATCTGAAAGACTTTTAACTTATCATGTCACTGATCCTCAAGTATTATATAACAGAGAAGATCAATGGCAAGTACCTGAAGAAATTTACGGAAATGAAGTACTTTCTATGCAACCTTATTATTTAATCATGAAGTTGCCTATTGCTGATCAAGAAGAATTTATTTTATTACATCCTTATACTCCCATTTCTCGCCCTAATTTAATCGCATGGTTAGCCGCTCGATCTGATGACGAAAATTATGGTAAGTTATTACTTTATCAGTTTCCTAAACAACGATTAGTTTATGGTCCTGATCAAATAGAAGCCTTAATTAATCAAGATCCTATCATCTCCGGTCAAATTTCATTATGGAATCGACAAGGTTCAAAAGCCATACAAGGACATTTATTAGTTATTCCCATTGAAGAATCTCTATTATATGTAGAGCCAGTATATCTTGAAGCAGACAAAAATAGTGTACCTACTTTAGCAAGGGTAATTGTTGTTTATGAGAATAAAATTATTATGGCAGAAACATTAAGAAAAGCCTTAGATGAGATTTTCAGTAATGCCAAAGTAAATGATTCTTCTATTATTCGTTTTCTGCAAAATTCATCTGTAGTCAGGCAATAGGCAACTTGACACTCCCGAAAAGCTGAAGCCACGAGGATTCTTGTTTCTTAGATTCTTACCTTAATGGCAGAACATCTCCACAAGCATTTATAAATTAGGGTTTGCTTAAAAAGTCTATCGATTAGGGAGACTCTTATGACTCTTAAGACTAGGAGAAATAATCAAAAATTAAGGTTTTGATGTTGTTAACATACCTTTTTAAGGTAAAACAATTATTTATGTTGCTCATAATAATTTAAAAGCACGATTAAAAATATCTTAGTTGCGATCGCATCTAATGCAATATCACAGAAGGAGCTTTTAACTGTTAACTTGATTTGTGCAATAAGTAGCGAAATCTGTTATAATAAATATACTACTCTAAAAGAATATAAAATAATAGTTGTAAGAAAGTTATATCATCGTTAAATATGGGCAATAAGCCAACCATCGCCGTTTCTCATTTAGGATGCGAAAAAAATCGTATTGATTCTGAGCATATGCTCGGTTTACTAGCTCACTCAGGCTATCCCATCGATAATACTGAGGAATTAGCTGATTATGTTATTGTCAATACTTGTAGTTTTATTGATTCTGCCCGTCAAGAATCCGTTAGAACATTAGTGGAATTAGCAGAAAACCAGAAAAAAATTATTATCTCTGGTTGTATGGCACAGCATTTTCAAGAAGAATTATTAGCAGAATTACCCGAAGCAGTGGCGATCGTGGGTACAGGTGACTACCAAAATATTGTCGAAGTTATTAAACGAGTAGAAGCAGGAGAAAGAGTAAAGGCGGTTTCCGCCCAACCAACTTTTATCGCTGATGAAAATATCCCTCGTTATCGCACCACTAGCGAAGGTGTCGCTTATTTAAGGGTAGCAGAAGGTTGTGACTACCGTTGTGCTTTTTGCATTATTCCTCATTTACGAGGTAATCAAAGATCTCGTACCATTGAATCTATTGTCATTGAAGCACAACAATTAGCAGATCAAGGAGTAAAAGAGTTAATCTTAATCTCTCAAATCACGACTAATTATGGTGTTGATTTATATGGTGAACCAAAATTAGCCGAATTATTACGAGAGTTAGGTAAAGTTGATATTCCTTGGATTAGAATACATTATGCTTATCCCACCGGGTTAACGGATAAAGTAATTGAAGCCATGAGGGAAACACCAAATATCCTGCCTTATTTAGATTTACCCTTACAACATTCCCATCCTGACATTTTAAAGAGTATGAACCGCCCTTGGCAGGGAAAGGTGAACGATGAAATCATCCATCGCATTAAACTAGCTTTACCTAATGCAGTTATGCGCACAACTTTTATTGTGGGATTTCCAGGAGAAACGCAACAAAACTTCGATCATTTGTTACAATTTGTTAAAAGACATCAATTTGATCATGTGGGTGTGTTTACATTTTCTCCCGAAGAAGGAACCAAGGCTTATGATTTAAGCGATCAAGTTCCCGAAGAGATAAAACAAGCTCGTCGAAATCAGTTAATGGAAGTACAACAACCTATCGCTGCCGCTAAAAATAGAGGAGAAGTTGGTAAGATTGTACCAGTTTTAATTGAGCAAGAAAATCCCATGACAGGAGAATTGATTGGTCGTTCACCTCGTTTTGCACCTGAAGTAGATGGTTTAGTCTATGTTCAAGGCATAGCAGATCTAGGTTCGATAACATCAGTCAGGATTACCCATTCCGATGTCTATGATCTCTATGGTGAAATTGAGATAAATTAGTAAACTCTATCACTAAGTAATTTAGTTGTTACTCTATCAAAACTAATTTTAAATTAGAGAGTATATTTTAATGAAAATCCCTAAAAAACTTCCCTTGTGGAATGCACATCTGTAAAATGGGCATCTTGCCCGTTATAGACTAAGCATTAATTACAAGCTAGAAGCCTGTTGTACAATTAGTTATTTAGAATATTTATAATTTTCATTAAAGTTGAACAATACTTAACCCGTTTACTCATGTCTATCTCAAAGGAAGAGTATCCTTAGAAGTATGAACCAAAAAAGTAAGGACTAATGCCATAATTCATTAATTATGAAATTTTTTAGTCAGGTGTATATCATTAATATCAAATCCTTACCGTTACCCGTTTTGCTTCTCGTGATTGTTTTCCCCTTCATCTGTCGAGACACTTTAAGTTAACAATTCATATTTAATCATACAGATGACAACTTCTTTCGCAAGTTTAGGACTTTCAGAATCTCTCGTTACTCAAGTAGAAAATTTAGGTTTCTCTACTCCCACAAAGATTCAAACTTTAGCTATCCCTGAATTAATTTTAGGTCGTGATGTAGTGGGACAATCACAAACTGGTACTGGTAAAACCGCCGCTTATTCTTTACCTATTTTAGATCGAATCGATCGCGGTTCCAAAGATGTTCAAGCCTTAATTTTAGCTCCCACAAGAGAGTTAGCTCAACAGGTAGCAGAATCTTTGAAGGATTTGATTGGTAAAGAACGTATCCATGTTTTAACCGTATATGGTGGACAATCTATGGAGCGCCAAATTCGCTTTTTAGAAAAAGGTGCTCAAATCGTCGTGGGTACTCCCGGTCGTATTATCGATTTATTGCATCGCAAACATTTAAAGTTAGATACTTTAAAATATGTGGTACTTGATGAAGCTGACGAAATGTTAAGCATGGGCTTCATTGATGATGTTAAGGAAATTTTATCTACTACTCCTGCTAATCGTCAAACCACTTGTTTCTCGGCTACTATGCCTCGTGAAATCAAGCAGTTAGTCAATGAGTTTATGCGCGATCCTGTTAGTATCACTGGTGAAAAACCCCAAGATACTCCTTCTCGCATTGATCAGGTAGTTTATATGGTGCCTCGTGGTTGGTCAAAAGTCAAAGCGATTCAACCTATTTTAGAAATTGAAGATCCCCAAACAGCAATTATTTTTGTACGCACAAAACGTACTGCTTCTGAGGTAACGGCAAAGTTACAAGAAGCAGGTCAAAGTGTGGACGAATATCATGGTGACTTAAGCCAACAGCAACGGGAGCGTTTAATTCAGCGTTGGCGTGAAGGTAAGGTTAAAGTCGTAGTCGCTACTGACATCGCCGCTCGTGGTTTGGATGTTTCTGATTTAACTCATGTTTTTAATTTTGATTTACCTGATAACAGTGAGACTTATATTCACCGTATCGGGCGCACTGGAAGGGCAGGAAAAGAGGGTAAAGCTATTGCTTTAGTTGAACCTAGCGATCGCCGTTTATTACGTCAAATTGAGCGTCGTGTCAATCAAACTATTCGAGTTGAGCAAATTCCTAATCGCTCTACCGTTGAAGCTAAAAGGATGCAGAAACTCACAGAACAAATTAAGGAATCTCTTGCCGGAGAAAGATTAGCTTCTTTCTTACCCTTAATCAAAGAGTTACACGGTGAATACGAACCTAGTGCCATCGCTGCGGCCACTTTACAAATTTTATATGATGCCAATTGCCCTGCATGGTTACAACAGGATTGGGAAGTACCACCTCCATCTACTCCTAAACCGAATATCGGTGGCAAAGGTAGCCTTACTGGACGGAAATACG
>NZ_VRZC01000203.1 GCF_016743215.1 Geminocystis sp. GBBB08 | reverse complement strand
TTCTAGTCAGTTTTTTTAACGAAATTAAACTTTGGTCATCTATGTTAGCGAAAATTCCCACTATTACACCTCCTAATGTGCAAATACAGACAATTACCCAATCAGGGAATAAAGGTTTAACGATTAACGGTTATGCACAATCCTATGATAACGTCAATGACTTTTTGTTAACTCTAAAAAATTCAGCTTTTCTCAATAGTGAAACTACGAAACTAGCCACTGCTACCATGGTAGCTAATCCAGGTACTGTTGTATTTAATCGTTCTCAACTATTAGGGGATCAAACTACCAGAGGGCAAGTACAAAATGATATAGATTTAACATTACCGAAAGTTGTTTTATATACTATAAATACAGAAATTAATGATAAATCCGCCCAAGAATTACTCAGTCAATTAAACCGCAGAGGAGCAATTGGTTTAGTCTCAAGAATAACAAATTTACAAAGAAAAGGAGCTTTCAATTTACAACCTGTAACTAAAACAACACCAGAAGAAAAACCCCCAGAAGGAGAAACTAAACAATGACAACATCTTTTACTACCTCTAACGAATTTGAACCTCAAGATGGTGATTTTGGTGGAAGTGATTATCCTGAAGCCTTTGGTATAACTTTTACCCCTAAAGTAATCGGTATTACTATGGGAGTTGGTGGTTTTTTGATCGCAGCTTATTTATTTTGGAGTCAAGTGCTTCCTGTATGGGGAGAATTATCCCAACTTAATAAGCAAAAACAAGAAAAAGAATCCCAACTACTACAACTGAGTTCTAGTCAACTCAATCAAATTATTGCCAAGAAACAAAATGAATTAAAAGAAATAACAGATCTCAAAGATGATGTACTTAAACTCTTTGCTACAGATAAGGTACTAGATACTCTATTATTAGATATTAATAAATTTACTACATTCAGTAATGTCACCATGAACAGTTTTGTGCCTAATCCTGATCGAGAAACCATTGCCGATGATTCTTTTGGTAGTTTAGCTACTAATAATTTGCAAGTAAAAACTTATAATCTTGATTTAGAAGGTAGCTTTAATGAGTTATTACCATTCTTACAAGATTTAGAAAGATTACAACCTTTATTAGTAGTAAAAAATCTTAACACTTCTATTCTTAACCCACCGCAATATTTATTAGAAAATAATCAATTAATCACTGTTGGGCAACCAAAATTAAAAACCAGTATTACTATACAAGCGGTATTTCCTGAGCTACAACCCCCCGCACCGGCCGAAGGGGAAAAACCACCGGCTGAAGGGGAAAAACCACCAGCTAAATAAACTGAAATTAATTATTAGTACTAAGGATGAGAGGAAAAAACACGAATACTAAAAAATGTAGTTTTCGAGCCTAAGATATTGACAGGTAACTTAAATGGATTTTAAGTAAACCATCAACTTCATACCGTTAAAATAATTTCCGAATTCTATTTTTATTTAAAATTTAAGTGTGTAGGAGTTAAATCAATGAACAAATTTTGTTTAAATCAAATCAAGTTTTTAAGTACTACCTCTGTTATTCTTTTCAGTTGGCAGTCTTTAGCCTTAGCAAATCCTAGTATTAATCAAAAATTAAAAATTAAAAATATTCCTCAGTCGATCGCCCAATCTTTTCCATCTAATCAAGATATTTTAATACCCAATCCTTCCATTAAAATTGACGGTAAACCTGTTAATGAATCTCAACCTACACCCCCACCATTTTTACCCAGAGCGGTTGCTCCTCCTGTAGGAGATATGTCAGTTTCTAATGTTAATACCACTTCTCCTGTTATTAATCTTGGCACAAATATTACAGTTCCCCGTTTAGTATTAAGAGATGCTCCTGCTACAGAAGTATTAGCATTACTCACCCGGGCAGCTGGATATAATATTATTTTTACTGAACAAGGAGCAGGAGAAGGAGCAAAAGTCTCATTAGATTTGGAAAATGAGCCAGTGCAAGATGTTTTTAATAATGTCTTAATGATTTCGGGGTTAAAAGCTAGTATTCAAGGTAAAACTATTTTTGTCGGCAACAAATTACCACCCACGGTTAAAAATGCCATCACTCGCAGTATTCGTTTAAACCAATATAGTGCTGTGGGTGCGGCTAGTTTCCTTAACAGTCAAGGGGCTCAGGGTAATATTATAGAAATAAAAGAAGAGACAAAAGACGGCAAAGTTACCAGAACTTTTGAAGTGAAAAAATTAGAAAGTACTGAAAAAGAGAACGAATATTTAGTTTTAAAAGGTTTAACAGTTCATGCTGATCCTCTGAATGATACTGTTACCTTAGTTGGTGAACCTAATTTAGTGCAAATGGCGACTTCTTTTTTAACTCAATTAGATGTTCGTCGTCGTCAAGTAGCAGTTAACGTTAAAGTAGTTGATGTAACATTAGATCAACAAGATAGTTTTGGTTCTAGCTTCTCTTTTGGTATTGATAATACTGGTGTTGTCCAAGATGGTGGTGTAGGAGTTATTAACTTTGGCACAAATAATCAAAATGTTAATCCTCAACAGTGGCGAACCAGTGGTATTGACGGCCCCCTTCAATCCCAAGGTTATAGTAATGAATCCTTAGTTGATCCTTATCAGCAAGAAGTGATTATTACAGAAGGATTTACTAACAATTTAGCCAATAACCTAGCCAATAATTTAGCTAACACCTTAAATCAATCTAGTAATAGTACCTTAACTGATAATTTGAATCGTAACTTTACCGATACCATTAATCGAACTTTAAGTCAATTTGGTAACACAACAAGTTTTACCAGAGGACAAATAGAAAATCTAAGTAGAGCTTTAACAGATAATTTAACTAATTCTGTGGCTAATACCTTAAACCAATCAGAAATCAGTGGTTTAACTCGAAATATTACCGATAGTGTGTCTCGTACCGTGACTAAAACTTTACAAGGATTACCATTAGGCTCTCCCAATTCAGGACAAATTACCCCCTTTGGTACTAATGCAGATCCTACTCAACCCGGAACTACCGCTAACATTCGTCCTGGTCGTAATTTTAACGTACCTCAAGCCTTTTTAGCACAAATCAGAGCAAATGTTAGTTCAGGTAATGCTAAAATTTTGACAGATCCGACTTTGGTTGTACAAGAAGGACAAGTTGGAACAGTGGAATTGATTGAAAATGTAGTTACAAGCGTAAATACTTCCATTGATCAATTAAGTGGTGTCAGAACTACAACTCCTGTTATTGAACCGGCTGGTTTAACCTTAAACGTAGCTATTCAAAAAATCGATGATAATGGTTTTATTAATTTACAAGTTAATCCCTCCATTAGTGCCCCAGGTACACCTCAAATTTTCCGTAGTGGTGTTGGTGCTGATAACGTTATTACTCCTTTAGTGGAACGAAAAGTATCCTCTGGTTTAATTCGTTTACGAGATGGGCAGACTTTAATTTTATCAGGTATTATCTCAGACGGTGAAAGAACACAGGTTTCTAAAATACCTATTTTAGGAGATTTACCTATCATTGGTAGCTTATTTCGCTCAACCTATAAAGATAAAGCTCGTTCAGAAGTAATAGTCATGCTAACACCCCAAGTTATTAATGATTCTGAGGGTTATAGCGGTTTTGGGTATAATTATACGCCCTCCCGTGAAACGGGCAAATATCTACGGGATCGTGGTTTAAATATACCTACCACTCCGTATTAATTTAACTAATAAGTAATAAATAATAAGTAATAAGTAATAAGTTAGTTTTAAAATTTATTTCTAAGGGAACCTCAGTTCGATGCTTTGAAACTTTTAGAAATAAGGGTTTAAGAGTCTTCGTTGACAAAATTTTCCTAACCTAAAAGAATTAACTTTAGTAAATAATTGTCGAAAATCAATTTTAATAATGTTTAAGTCAATTCTCTCCTATTCTAATCTTCACCAATAATTTTATGTCGAACTCAGGTAAGGGAAATAATTGCTCATCGCCATTAACAAAAAGTAAAATCAGATTGAGATAATTTAAAATAAATTCTTCTTACTATAGCCTAACAATCATTATTTATGAATGTCGCTATTTTTGGTACAAGTGCAGATCCGCCAACCATTGCCCATAAAACTATCTTAAATTACTTAGGGAACAATTATGATTTAGTAGCAGTTTATGCTTCTGATAATCCTTTTAAAAGTCATGGTAGTAATTTATCTCATCGTAGTCGTATGTTAGAATTGCTTATTGACGATCTTAATTTGACGGATAGTAATATTATTCATTGCCCTGATATAAGTGATAACAGAACCATATATACTATCGAAAAAGCAAGATTAAAATGGGGAGAAAATCTTGATTTAACTATCGTCATTGGTGGAGATTTAGCACCACAAATTTTTACATGGTATCAAGCACAAAAGTTATGGCAAGGGGTGAAAGTATTATTAATTCCCCGTAAAGGTTATACCATTCAGGAAAAAGTGATCGAAAATATTAACAATATTAGTTTAGGATGTGCGATCGCACAATGCCAAATTCCTCCCTTTTCCTCTACGGATTATCGTAACAACCATGATCAAGGGGTGTTGACTGATAAAGTAAAAACTTATATTGAAGAAAATTGTTTATATTTTGATGAAGAAAAAAGTGCTTAATGTAAGCCATTCCCTCGCCGATTTTAAAGTAGGAGTAGATAACGTTATATTTTCCGTGGATACCATTAACAATAAATTATTAATTTTAATGGTAAAACGAGAACAAGAACCATTTAAGGGATATTGGAGTTTACCCGGCACATTAGTGCACCAAGGAGAATCTTTAGAATCGGCAGCTTATCGAACTTTAGCAGAAAAAATACAAGTCAATAATCTTTATTTAGAACAATTATATACCTTCGGCGATCCCCATCGAGATCCTCGAGAATCATTAGATAGTTTTGGAGTGCGTTATTTATCCGTAAGTTATTTTGCCTTAGTCAGATATAAAGAAGCACAAATCACCAAAGACATAAAAAGTGCCACATGGATGACTTTAGATTCTCTTCCTCCCCTTGCCTTTGATCATAACCAAATTGTAGAGTATGGTTATCATCGATTACGCAATAAATTAGAGTATAGTCCTATAGCTTTTGAAGTGTTACCAGAATTATTTACTCTTTATGACCTTTACCAACTATATATTACAGTTTTAGGAGAAAATTTCACCGATTACTCTAATTTTCGTTCTCGTTTATTAAAATTAGGATTTTTAATCGACACCAGAAAAAAGGCTAATAAAGGTGCAGGAAGGCCGGCTACTTTATATCGTTTCGATGTAGATGCTTTTGCACCCTTTAAAGATAAACCTTTAGTCTTTATTTGATTTTTATTTTAAATGTAAATAAGTCGCTTCTTGCTCTAATTGTTCAACTAATTTTTGATTACCCTGATTTCTAGCTACTTGCAAACGATGTTCTAAATTTTTGCGTAAACTATCTTGATAGGCTTGTGCCGCATTAGCACTCATTTGACTTTTGCGAGTAACATTCATCATCTTTTTACCCCTTTTAATTTGACTATTTATTGATGGCATTTTTTCTTTATATCTCCATAATAACTATGTTTGGATATTCTGTATCTTTTGTTACAAAATCTTAATGATTAAATGAGGAATTGATGACAAAAAGTTAACACTTTTGACCTTATTTTTAATAATACAATAATATTTTTTTTATATATCAACAACATCAAAACCTTGATTTTTCATTTTTTAACCTGATACCTGATACTTGACACCTACCTTCATCAAGACGCTTTTTGAGCAAACCCTATGTAAATTTTATGAGAATATTAATCTAAACATCTTTCATTACTTATCAAAAAATCGTGGGTCTAAAACCCTGCTATCCACGGGCATTAGTGAGCTATAATTAAAAAAACATCCTTCGATGTGGTAACAGACAATAAAAGGCAAAAACCAAGCC
>NZ_VRZC01000202.1 GCF_016743215.1 Geminocystis sp. GBBB08 | reverse complement strand
CTCATTTAGAGGATTTTAGCCGTAAATTATTATGGAATAAAACTAGAGAATTATTATTTGGCAGTTATGAGATAAAAAATATCAATAAAACTATTTATGATTTATGTAGTTTAATGTTAGAAACTACCCAAGATGGTATTTGTATTTTTTCTGTTCAAGGAAAACTTTATTTTATTAATCGACAAATGAAGGAGTTTTTAGGTTGTCAAGAAAAAGTGATAATTGAGACATCATGGATTAATTTTTTTCAAAAATATAGTGTAAATAAAAATATTGTTTTAAGAGAATATAATCAACATTGGTATCAGGAGAATTATCAATTTCAACGTCATGATAAAAAAAATATTTCTTTGTTAGCTTCTTGTTATCCAGTATATGACATAGAAGAAAACTACATGGGAAGTTTAGTAACATTTACGAAAATGACAGAAAAGAAAATTACTACGGAAAAACTATTACAGAGCGAAATACAGTTACAAGAAATTACAGCATTAGTACCCGGTATGGTATTTCAATTTGGCTGTGATTTTGAAGAAAATTATTTTATTACTTTTGCCAGTAAAGCCGTTAATGATATTTTTGAATTTACACAAGAAGAAGTTATTAAAGATGTCAACACCATTTTTAATTTAATCGAACCAAATCAACTATCCGAATTTTATCAAGTTCTCAACTTATCTCGTCAATATCTCACAGAATTTCATTATGATTTTCAAATAACAACCCCAAGCGGTAAACATAAATATATCAGGATTAATTCTTTACCTCAAAAATTACCCGATGGTAGTGTTATTTGGAATGGAGTTATTATTGATATAACTATTGAAAAACAAAGAGAAGTAGCTTTAAGAGAAAATGCCTTATTACAAAGAGCAATTAATTCTATTATGGGCAAAATGAGAGATAGTATTGATTTTCAAGTTATTTGCAATACAACAACCACGGAAGTAAGAAATCTTTTAAATTGCGATCGAGTAGCGGTATATCAATTTAACTCCGAATGGGGAGGGGAATTTGTCGCCGAAAGTACACAATTAGGATCTATTTCTGTTCTTGATAACATTACTACAAAGATATGGAATGATACTTATTTACAAACCCATAAGGGGGGTAGATACCGCCAAAGAGAAACTTATGTGATTAATGATGTAGATTTAGCTAACTTTTCCCCCTGCCATCTTGAATTATATCAACAATTTAAGATTAAATCTTTTTGCATTATACCAATTTTTTGTGGTCAAGAATTATGGGGATTATTAGGTGCTTATTATGAAACTCCTTTTCTGTGGCAATCTCGTCATCTTAATCTTTTGAAAAAAATTTCTAGTCAATTAGGCATAGCCATCGAACAAGCACAGTTATTTTTACAAATTCAGCGACAATCACAAGAGTTACAAATAGCCAAAGAAGCAGCAGAAATGGCAAACATTGCTAAAAGTGAATTTCTGGCAAATATGAGTCATGAAATTAGAACTCCCATGAATGCTATTTTAGGATTTTCTAACTTATTAAAAGATTTTATCACCGATAATCGAGCCCGAAGTTATCTAAATTCTATTACTTCTAGTGGTGAAACTTTGTTATCACTAATTAATGATATTTTGGATTTATCGAAAATTGAAGCAGGTAAATTACCCATACAATATGAAACAGTAAATTTATCTCATTTAATTCAAGAAATAATTAATATTTTTTCTATTAAAACACAAGAGAAAGGAATAAGTTTAATTTTAAAAATAGAAGATTATAGTCCAGAATTAATTATATTTGATGAAGTAAGACTCAGACAAATTTTATTTAATTTAATTGGTAATGCGATCAAATTTACCGAAAAAGGTTATGTCAAAATAACTGTCGGCAATAGTGAAAACTTAGATCATCTTCATGAAAATTGTGGTTTTTATGTAACAATAGAAGATACTGGTATTGGAATTGCACCAGCACAAATTGAGCGTATTTTTGAATCTTTTACTCAACAAGATGGACAAAGTACTCGTAAATACGGAGGTACGGGATTAGGTTTAACTATTACCAAAAAATTAGTAACAATGCTTAATGGTAATATTAAAGTTGAAAGTCAAATTAATGTTGGGAGTAAATTTACTGTGGACTTTCCTTCCGTATCTTGTAGTATTTTACCGAAAGAAAATCTCGACATTATTACTGATGATAATTTAGATCAATTTAATCCTAGTACGATTTTAATAGTCGATGATGTTCAATCTAATTTGGATTTAATTAACGCTTATTTTGCTGATACTTCTCATCAAATAATTTTAGGAAAAAATGGAAGAGAAGCTATTTCTATGGCGATAACATACAATCCAGATTTAATTCTTTTAGATTTAAAAATGCCCGATTATAATGGGCAACAAATCATTGAGTTATTACAAGGGAATAACATTACTAAAACTATTCCTATTATTATTATTACAGCTTCCATTAACTCAGAAGAAAAGAAAGAAATACAGCATTTAGTTCAAGGTTTTTTATCAAAACCATTTAGTCGGAATGAATTGGTAAAAATTTTAAAAAAAGTCTTAAAATCTGAGGCTAAATTCTCCCATAATTCTTTAAAAAATGAACAAAATAATCAATATTTAGAATTTAATACAATTATTTGTCAAGACAATCCAGAAACATTTGAATTACTGATCAAACTAGAAGGAAAATATTTAGAAAAATGGCGAAACATTCAGCAAACAAAAATTACGTCTCATATTAGGGATTTTGCTTCCGAATTAGAACAAGAAGCCATAACACACAACAACACAATTTTGTTGAATTATGTAGTAGTTTTACAGGATCAAATTAACTGTTTTGAAATTGATTTACTCGAAAATTCTCTTAATAAATTCCCAGAGATAATTCAAGAAATTGTTTTATCTTGTTAATTTTACTTAATCAGGGTTGCCCAAAAAGTCTTTCTTTGGTAAAGGCAAGAAAATTGAGTTATCCTTATCACTCTAAATTCTGTCATTCAGAGCTTGTTAGGGAATCTAAAACCCTTAATTTTTAGTAGTAATGCTCAATTCCTATAATAGGGTTTGCTGTTGGGAATCAAATGGTTTTTTGTTGATTAGCATTTATCTCCATCTTAAGAAGAATGAGGAATTCAGCTCACATTATTTATCTTAATATCAGCATCTTGGTGCTTATTTCCAAAAGTGTCGCCATTTGTATTTTAAAGATAATAAAATCCTAAACCAAACTTGGGCTGGAGGATCAAAAAAATTGAAAATATCTCCAAAAGCAACTTTCGCATCTTTATGGTGTAACCAGTGACGTTCAGGAGTAGTTATCATTAGGAAATTACAAATTTTTAAAATAGGAGTGGGGGTTTGCCATTTTATAACACAAACGTGTCGCCAAATAACGTGTAATTCTCCTAATATTAGTCCTAAAATAGTTCCTTCAGGAGATATTTGCCATAGCCAAGGGATAAAAATAAAGTAAGGTAAAGCCCCTAATATTCCATCTAATAGTACTAAAGGATTTTTTGTTAAAACAGCATAATGTAAAAAACTGCGGTTCTTACTATGATGAACTAAGGAGTGAAATTTGCCAAAAATATGTTCAGGAACATGATAAACAAAAGTTGAAAAAAAGTCACCCATCAATAATAGTAATATTGCTACAAAAGTAATTTTAAAAATTAGTAAAATAATTATCAACAAAATTGACTCCTCTAAATATAATTTGGTTTTCAGAATCAAAATAATTGATAAAAGTTAAGAATATATAAAATCTAAGTTAACATTTGGTGAAAAGTCAAAATAGTTTCTTTTTTGCTTCTTCTTCTAACTGTTGAATATCTTTTTTCCAATCGATTAATTGTCTATTTCTATCATTAATTTGTTTTTGTTTTAGAGGTGGCATTCCTGTATTAAAATCATAAGGAAATCTTCGCTGATGCTCTACAATTTTAAAATATCTAATACCTTGATTCGGTAAAATATTTTTACTTCTTAAAAGTGTTTCACAATCATTTTGCCAACAATATCGATGATCATGTACGTTATCTTTTATAATAGATAAACTTCTCAATTGTTTAAGAGAAATATCATCACTATTAAATAATAAATTTTCTAATTCATTACTTTTCGGAAAAATTCGAGTTTCGCTTCCTTTTCCTCTAAAAAATTCCACAATAAACCATTTATCAAAATCGAAAATACAAACTTCAGTGGCTTCACTACCATCATCTATTAAAGTTATTATGTCTTCTTGATTAATATTATTTCCTAAAATTTGTATGGAAAAAGCGGGTAATAAAATTCTAATTCTATCAAATCTATCAGTATAATTTGACCAAAATATTTTACGACTGATTAATTGATTTCTCTCCATTATAATCTTTTTTTCTTCTCGTGTAATTATTTTTTCTGACATCGATTGACAATTTTCAGCTAACTTTAATAAGTAGTTAGTCATTAAATCAACTAATTTTTCAAAATCATGATAATTTACTGCACCAATCCATTGTTTTAAAGCCTTTTTTGCGTTAATAGATAACTCATTCCACCGAGAGTTATTACCTGTTAAATTATAATTATTTTTAAGCCAATTTACTAATTTTGGATATTTACCACCAACATCAGCAGAAATATTATTTAATAGATTTTCTACTGTTTTTAATTGAGGATAAGGAGATAAAATATTTAAGGTTTCGATTAAAAAATTAATTTGTTTTTCATTAATATTTTTAACAGTTTTTAAAGCTAAAGGAAAAGTTAATTTTATGGTTTCTACTAAAGTTAAATTATCATCAACATTTATTTGATAGGGTAAAGAATATTTAGTTAATAATTTATCCGGTTGTATAAGTTTATTTAAGCAAATTTCTGCTAATTCTTCATAAGAATTTTGAAATAGTAAATTAACAATTTTAATTAATGATTTATCATATTCATTTTGTGGTTCAAAATTAGGATAAGTATCAGCTAAAGAAAATGGTAAAATTTTTTCATTGGGGTTAAAAGTATCTAAAACCAAACGCCAAAATAAACGCAATTTAAGGGCATCAGATTTTTTGGTAAAATTCCAAATTTTTTGAGAAGTTGATAAACTTTTATCAGGATTTTTTATATCCCAACTATGTTTATTAAATAAGCAATAAACCCATTCTAATAAACTAATATTTTCTAGATTATTATCTTCTATATCATGAATAATTTGATCGATATTTCGAGGTTTTTTATTTTTATCAAATTCGATACCATTAGGTAATTGAGGAGTTTTGATCATTTCTCCTTGAATACTATAACCCAGTTTAAGTAATTGTTTAGCCTCAGGTTTTTGCAATTCTAAAGGTTGAAATTTAGTGGTACAAAATGTCATAATTAATTATTAGTTTTATCCTGAGTTTTATTATTAAATACTTGTCCTAAATCTTCTCTTTTAAATTGAAACCTAAACATTACTTTTCTATCTTTTGGATCATCAAATTCTTTATTCGCATCAATATTTCCTCTTCCTGCCGCTAACAATTTCTTTCTAAATTTATCTTGATTAGAAAAATTAATTGTATCAATATATTCTGTGACTGCTAATGCTCGTTGAAAACTTAATTCCATGTTATCTTTTTTTGAACCTTTTAAGCTAGTATGCCCTTCTATAATAATTCTTGATACTTGATTATCAAATCTTTCATCAGTAAATATAGTATCAGCATAAAGAGGAATAAAATCTTTTAAAAAACGTTTACCTTGCGGTTTTAAGATAGCTTTTCCTTCGTCAAATAAAATTTTATCATCTAAACTTAAATCACCATTAGGATCAACTTTTATACTATCTCCAATACCCGGAATTTCTTTGGTTTTTTCAATAATAGCTAATGGAATTTTTTTGATAATGTTATCATATTCAACTAATTGGGCAGAAACAGCAATAAATAAAAGAGCAAAAAACATCAATAATCCCGACATCAAATCCCCTACGGATAAC
>NZ_VRZC01000201.1 GCF_016743215.1 Geminocystis sp. GBBB08 | reverse complement strand
GTGCTAATTTTTAATGAATATAATTGAATAATCTTTTATATTCCTAAAACACAGTCTATTAGCCGAGACAGCCCTGTAAAAACAGGGAATTAAAAAATATGTTGATCGCCCCATTAAGATCTCGATTGAGCTTATGATTACAATGAGGACAATTAAATATTTTTGCACCCCTTAAATTAGGGTGAATTTTACCACATTTAGAGCAAGTTTTAGAGGTATAAGATTCAGAAACTACAATCGCAACCGAGCCATGTTTAGCGCAACGATACTCTAGTTCTTGAACAAATTTATACCAACTCCAATTTAGTTGATTTTTCCGATTAGTTTTGTTTGATTTATTTTTAGCATAAATCTTTTTTACTCGATAAGAAGGAATATAAATCAGGTCGTAATTCTTTGCTAAAAACCCAGCTAATTTTCTGTGTAAATCTTTCACTAAATTACTCATTTTTCTTTTGAGTCTTGACATTTTATAATAAACCTTTTTCTTGTCAAACCAGTTATCTAATTGCTTTACTTTTTTGTGCAACTTAGCATGATAGGCTTGTATTTTTGCTAGTCTTGTTAAGTCTTTTTCATTAGTAAGAAGAAAGCCATTTTCACCATCAAACATAGTAGCAAAACTTCTAATGCCAGGGTCGATGGCTATTACTTTTCCTGTCTTTTTGATTAATACTTTTTCTGTATTAGGTTGTGAGAGATATAATCGTCCATAACGACAAGATATAGTTAAACAATTCTCTCCTATTAGGCTTACTTTTCGATGGTTATAAAGTAGAATTATCTCGGGTAAATTACCCCAAAATTTAGGATATAATTTACCTTTTTTATACCCTTTTGGAGCTGTTTCAATAGTAAAATATCTACCTTCAAAATATTGAGCTATTTTCTGTTTTGTTTTACTATCAATTTTGCTATTTACCCATGCTTTATAAGCTCGATAAATAGTGCGATGTTGTATTTTGACAGGCACGTTTTTACGCCATCCATAAACTTGCCCCCAAAGAGTTTGAAATTGTTGTTCTTTTGTGCCTTTTGCTTTTCCTAAATGACTAAAACCTTGATGTTTATTCAGTTCAAAAAGGGCTTGATTGTACAATATTTTGTTCTCTTTCATCCAGAATTTAATTAGTTTCTTCTGATGAGGATTGAGTAACATTCTGTAGTTTTTTGAGTTCGTTACTGTATTTTCGTAATCCGTAGAGTCTGGAACTGAAGACGTGGATGATGGCGAGAATATCTTGTACGAGTTCCTGTTCTGGACTGGTATGTAGTTTGTTGAGTACCACGAGTTTACAGCCGAATCGTTCCAAGAGTTTTTCGATGAAATCAAATCCGAATCTAGCGAGTCTATCTTTGTGTGTGACCACAACACATCCGACATCTCCTGTAATTGCTCGTTCCATGATATTCCATAGCTTTTTTCGTTTAAAATTGAGTCCTGAAGCAGTTTCAGAGATAATCTCAGCATTAGGATATTGATGTAAGAGAAGTTCTCTTTGGGTGACGAGATTTTGCTTTTGACTGTGGCTAGAAACCCGTATATAACCGACAACCGTTTGATTAATAGGTGTTTGGGCAGGTAGCTCATATTGTCGAGCGCCACTAGGGAGAGTAATGTATTTGATTTTTTCTTGGTTTGCCCATGCAAGGATAGTTCTGTAATGGACTTTCCACTGTTTAGCGGCGATTTGCAGTTTAGCATATTCCATGAATTACTAAAATATTGGATAACTATTATTATAGCAATTATTTACCGTTTATATCAGTTATATTCAATAATTGCTTATCTAGTACTAGCTCTGAATTTTTAGAACCAAATCTTGTCTATTTTTTATTGCTTTTTGATCAATTATATCTTTCATTTAGTCTTTTTTTCTTCATGAGTTAAAAAGGATGCGATCACAATTATAATAAGTAATGATTAATTACCTTAGAAATCTTCCCTCTTAACAATTTAATCCCTAATTGTTTAAAAACTGTTGGGCATGAAAACGGGCATATCTGCCTTGTTGGGCTAATAATTCTTCATGAGTACCAGATTCTACAATTGTACCATGTTCTAAGACTAATATTTTAGTAGCTTTTCTGACAGTGGCTAAACGGTGGGCGATAACAAAAACCGTACGTTGTTCCATAATACGCTCTAATGCTTCCTGCACTAATGCTTCAGATTCTGAGTCTAAGGAAGAAGTCGCCTCATCTAAGATTAATATTTTTGGGTTTAAAAAGATAGCCCTAGCGATGGCAATTCTTTGACGTTGCCCACCAGAAAGGCTAATTCCTCTTTCTCCCACATAGGTATAATAACCCTGAGAAAAAGTGCTAATAAATTGATGGGCATTAGCTATTTTTCCTGCTTTTTCTACTCCTTCTATATCGACATTAGTGCAACAATACGCGATTTTTTCAGCACTAGTGCCTGTGATTAACTGAGTATCTATGGGACCTGTACCAATTTGTTTTTATAAACTTTTATATGTCTATGTCTTGTATTTCTTATTTTCAATTAAAATTTCTCCTGATACCACATCATAAAAACGAGGTAGTAAATTGATTATGGTACTTTTTCCTGCTCCAGAAGCGCCAACTAAGGCAATTACTTCTCCTTGCTTGGCAGTTAAATTAATATTTTTTAAGACAGGTTGATCAATATTATACGCAAAAGTGACGTTACGATACTCGACTAATCCGTTAATATTTGAAAAAGAAATTGCGTCTTTGTTTTCTATAATTAAAGGTTGAAGATCAAGTAATTCTACTATACGCTCAACAGATGCTTGTCCTTGTTTAAATTCATTATAATTATTAGTTGTAATCGAAATAGGATCAATTAGTAAAGCAACCGCAGCAATATAACTAACAAAATCTGTGCCTGTCATGTTTTGTGCTGAGATTTGCCATGCACCTAAAAAGAAAAGAAAAATGACACTCATGGCTTCTAAAAAACCGATTACTACAAATTGTAAGGCTTTAATTCTTTCTGCCGCTAATTTACTTTGACGATTATTTTCAGATTCCAAGGCAAAGCGATTAATTTCATATTCTTCTGCTGTATAAGCCTGAACTAATCTAATACCTGAAAAAACTTCAGTAATCAATGCAGATAAATTTGAGACACGAGTTTGACTTTTTCTTGTCAATTCTAATAGTTGAGCACCAAATAAAGTAATTAAAACTGCCATGATTGGAGCAACAATAAATGTAGCAACAGTTAATCGCCAATTTACATAAATCATGTACCCTAAAACCACAATTAATTGCAGAATACTAGGAATAAATTGCTGAAAAATTTTATTAATAACTTCTCCAATTCTATCAATATCTTCTGTCAAACGATAAGCTAAATCTCCTGTTTTTGCTACTTCAAAATAATTTAAACTCAAAGTCTGTAAATGGGCATAAACTAACTTACGCAAATCAAGGGCAATTTTTAGTGCAGCTTTTGCCATTAAGGTATCTTGCCCGTATTGTATCGCACCTCTAAGAATAAAGACAATGGCGGCAAATCCGGCAAAATAGATAATAGAGTTAATGTCCCCTTTGCCAACATATTCAGCCATGCGCCCTGCTAACCATGCTAAAATGGGCCAAAAGATAGTAAAACCAATAGTACAAATAAACGCTAGACTGATAGTCTTTGCTTCTTGACGCAGATAGGGAAATAAGTAGCTAATTTTAGATGGTAATTTCAAGGTAGTTATGATAACTCAACTTTTATGCAGTTTACCTGAAAATGTCCTTTAAAGTAAATGTAAAACCTGAAACTCAAAACAATGATAAATTAGTAAATTGAATTCAAAAAATTTAATTTCAAATATATCAAAAAAAATGGTTAATACATTGAAAAAAGCTCAAGATGACAAAACTATTGTCAAAGATTACTTTAATGCTACTGGTTTTGATCGTTGGCGTAACATTTACGGTAACGGAAACGTCAATAAAGTACAGTTAGATATAAGAATAGGGCATCAGCAAACTATTGATACAGTGGTAGGTTGGTTAAAAGATGACGGAAATTTATCGCAATTATCTATCTGTGACGCCGGTTGTGGAGTTGGTAGTTTAACCATACCTTTAGCCGAAGAAGGGGCGACAGTTTTTGCCAGTGACATCTCATCTAAAATGGTAGGAGAAGCTGCCGAGAGGATAAAACAAGTATTAGAAAATCCTCGTAATATAAGGGTAGCAGTGCAGGATTTAGAATCTATTAGGGGTGAGTTTGACACTGTTATTTGTTTAGATGTGTTAATTCATTATCCTACTAATGAAGCGGCAGACATGATTAAACATTTGTCATCCTTAGCTAAAACTCGATTAATTCTTAGTTTTGCACCAAAAACCTTCTTTTTAACCATTTTAAAACGTATTGGTGAATTTTTCCCTGGACCAAGTAAAGCTACTCGTGCTTACCAACATAAAGAAGAAGATATTATTAATATTCTTAAAAGTAACGGTTTTAAAATTAAACGCACGGGAATGACTAGCACCAGCTTTTATTATTCTCGCATTTTAGAAGCGGTAAGAAATAATTAGTAATAATGAATTAATCCGTAGGGTGGGCATAGCCCACATTTTGTATGATAATTTCTCTAACTGTTATATAAAGCTTCGTCAAGATTATAGCTTTTTTGATAATGATTATGAAGTAGAATTTAAACCAAAAGCTCTTTTCGATTAACAACTTCCGAAAACGGTACACAGAAGATCCTTGAGATTGTGCTGAATTACGTCAGACGATCCCCCAAAGCAATGGCGATTGATGAGGTTTTAGCCGAAAGAGAAGATCAGTAAATTATTTTGTTATTAGTCAAAAAATCTGTTTTAAAAACTCTAAATGATCTTCTTTTAAAATAGTATAAACAAGTAACAAGGACATAATATACTAGTCCTCTATAACAATATTTTCTGTTAAACGATCGCCTCTTGTAACGTAGGATTACTATACCAACTATAAGCCCCAGTAGTAACAGGAATGATGTTTAATTCTTTTCGCACTTCATCTAAAGGACGTTCAAAGTATTCCTCCCATTTTACGGGAAATAAAGGTTTTGCAGATTCCCCTATTTCTAAACCTTGAGAGATTAACTTAAATTTATAACCTAAAGTTTTAATTTGCTCTTCGGGTAAAGATGCTTCCGATACTAATTTGTCAGAAGCAAAAAAACTAATCAATAAAGAAAGTAAATCAATAAACAAAAAACCGGGGAAACGACTTTGTGCAACTGTCACAGAAATTACTCCTAATTCCCCAAAATTATCGAGACTAAACCCTGTTAAAATATGGTGAATATCGTGAGTTTTAAATACTCGAAAATGCACATATTCTTCATCGTTCATTTCTGGTTTTGCCGGGGGATAAAATTGAGGATCATAACCTAATGTACTCATTATTTTAGCATAAGTCCAACCAAGAGAATGTTTCGGCATGGCTAACATTGCGTCTAAATCATACTCTAAACCAATATATTTTTCCTTAACTATTTCCGCCGAATTAGATTCACTCATTACCGCCCTAACACACAATTCCATCGGTTTTGTACCTAAAAATCGATCACTAATTTTAAAGGCACTACTAACATCTTGCCCCGCCCCTCCAGCAATTTTCACTAAATCAGCAAACTTCGCCAAATTTTCAGGGGTTGTGATCTCATTAATATAGTTAAAAGACATAATTTTAACCTTGTAAATTATTAGTAAAATCTTATCAATTTATCTATTCCTATAAATATTAAGATTTGTGTGCTAAACATAAAAGTAGTAAATAAAACTTTAACTTGATACAAAATTGTTGGTTATAGGATAAAGATTATTTGACATTCTTTTTTTTAGACAACTAAAAACATTTTGAACACAAAAAATCATGTAACATATTTTTTGGTAAACTGCCATTCAAATTAGTTATATAATATCTGTTAAATCTTAAAATACCTTCTAACAAGTTTCCATGAACAATAACCAAAATTTGCCCCTCTGGGTACAAGATCGAGAAGAAGTGC
>NZ_VRZC01000200.1 GCF_016743215.1 Geminocystis sp. GBBB08 | reverse complement strand
TTTTAGCAAAATCCCATAAATTAACCAGAATAAAACCCCAAGACAAAAACTCAAAAACATTCCTAAAGAAATATCTTGTGCTGATTTCGATCGCCATGTTTTAATTACTTGCGGTAAAAAGGATATAGTTGTCAAAAAACCTGCGATTAAACCAATAATTGTTACAAAAGTCATGAATTAAGAATGAGGAATTAAAAATGAGCAAGGGGTTTAACATTGTTAAGAAAATTATAACTAAGATACTTATTCTATAATGATCAATGATCGATTATTGAGGATCAACTATTCATTCTTCACTAGCCATAGCTTATTTCCAGAATTCTGTAATCACTTTAATGTTTAGGATGTGGGAATTATGGGGAGCATCTGAGTTAAATTTTGAGTTATTAATCAGAGCTTTATGCTAAAATCAGGCACAATTATATTTTACTAAACTAAATATTAGTATAATTTAAAACTAATGTATAATAGTTAAACTTTTAATTATAATCTTATTTATTTACTTTTTAAATACTGTGTCATCTACCACTATTAAACGAAAAACTAAGGATCAAAAACCTCATACTCCGACAAATTTTGTTCAAGGAGTGGCTAAAGTAGCCGGAGGAACATTTCTCGGTTTAACTTTATTAACTACATCAGCTATCGCTGGAGGAATTGTTGGTTTAGCTATTAGTTTTCGCAATTTACCTGATGTAAGAGTATTAAATAACTATGTACCTTCTCAAACAAGCTATATATATGACGTAAAAGGTGTATTACTAACTACTTTTCACGGAGAAGAACATAGAACAACCGTACCTTTAAACGAAGTATCACCACAATTAAAAAGGGCAGTTATGGCTATTGAAGATAGTAACTTTTATACCCATAAAGGAGTTAATCCGAATAGTGTTGCTAGGGCTGTAGTTGTTAATTTACAAAGTGGTTCAGTGGTAGAAGGTGCCTCAACTCTGACGATGCAATTAGTGAAAAATGTGTTTCTTTCCCACCAAAGAACTTTTTCACGCAAATTATCAGAAGCAGTTTTAGCTTTAAGAGTAGAACAAATATTCAAGAAAGATGAAATTTTAGAAATGTATCTCAATAATATTTATTGGGGTCATAATAATTACGGTGCACAAACCGCCGCACAAAGTTATTTTAATAAATCGGCAAAGGATTTAAACTTAGCTGAAGGTGCAATGATGGCAGGAATAATTCAAGCCCCTGAAGTATATAGTCCTTTTGTCAATTATTCTTTAGCGAAAGAAAGACAGGCGATTGTATTGAATCGGATGGCAGATATAGGTTGGATAACCCAAGAAGAAGCCGACAAAGCGAAAAAAGCACCCCTTTTCATCGGAAAACGGAGAGCATGGCAAACAAGTAAACTTCCTTATGTAACTGATGCCGTCAAACAAGAATTAATCGAACGTTTTGGGGTGGAAACTGTGACTAAAGGGGGTATTAACGTTCAAACTACTATCGATTATAAAATGCAAATAGAAGCCGAAGAAATTGTTAAAAAAGCACATCGTAACTTACGGCGTTCAGGGGTTAGAGCCGATCAAGTAGCATTGGTGGCGATCGATCCTCGTACTCATTTTGTCAAGGCGGTAGTAGGGGGAATTGATTACGAAAAAAGTCAGTTTAACCGAGTGTTACAATCTCGTCGTCAACCCGGTTCTGCCTTTAAACCCTTTGTTTATTATACTGCTTTTGCCACAGGTAAATATACTCCCTATTCTGTAATTCCTAATTATACAAGAGGTTTCCGAGAAGGTGGGGGATATTATCATCCTCAAAACTATGGTGGCGGAGGCGGAGGTGGTTCTGTAACTATTAATAGTGCGTTATCTAGTTCTCTAAATATTCCTGCCGTAGTTTTAGGGCAAAAAGTCGGTTTGGACAAAGTTATTGAAGTTTGTCGTACTTTAGGCATTGAAAGTCCCTTACAGCCGGTTGTTTCTTTACCTTTAGGCCCCATTGGGGTGACACCCATGGAAATGGCTCAGGCTTATGCTACTTTTGCTAGTAATGGTTGGCAGTCAGATACCACTATGATTATGCAAGTTACTGACAGTTTAGGGAATGTGATGTTAGACAATACTCCAAAACCGCAATTAGTGTTAAATGAATGGGCTACAGCTTCTTTAACCAGTGTTCTTCAAAATGTAATTAACGGCGGAACTGCGACCAGTGCTAATATAGGAAGACCTGCTGCTGGTAAGACAGGTACTACATCTAGTGAACGTGATGTCTGGTTTGTTGGCTATGTACCACAACTTTCGACAGCAGTATGGATAGGAAATGACGACTTTAATCGTAGTTTAGGAAGAGGGGTGACAGGTGGTGGTTATGCCGCACCTATTTGGCGACAGTTTATGACTATAGCCCTCAAAAATGAACCTGTTAAGTATTTTCCAGCCGCTTCTCAATTTACTCAACCGAAACCCTAGGAAGAGAGTTTTTAATTTTATAGACAAATATTAATAGACATCGACCATAATTAAAAATGCAATCAATTCTAATAAACTATTTATGAATTTAGGCTATGTTTTTAATGATCCCTGAGTTAAAATCATAATTTGGGGAGAAGTCTAATAGACTTGTTGCACAAGTCAGGGCAATAGCCAACAATGCACGGGGGTAAACTTCCTCATTCTAAATTCTAAATTCTAATGAATAATTCCTTGAAAGAATCAATATTTCCTATCTCTCCTTTAATCAAAATTACCCTACTTAATCTTTATTTTGCCTTAACAATTCCACTGCCTTTTTTAGCAAAATTTACCGCCGTTAATCTTCCTCTCTGGCTTTTTTATTTATTTATAGCTTTAGGTGCTATTGTCATTTTTGGAGTTTTAAGTGAAAGAGTTATCCTCAACTCTGAAGGGATAAGAGTTAATTATCCTCAATGGGTGTCGTGGTTGTGGCGTAAAGGTTGGAGTTTATCGTGGAGTGATATTGATAGCCTCAAAATGCGTACCACTGGGCAAGGAGGAATAGTATATTATTTTGTAACAAAAAATAGGGATAAGGCTTATTTACTGCCGATGAGGGTGGCAGGATTTAATCAAATGGTGCAAGAAGTCCAAAATAGAACAAATATTGATACAACGGATATTCGCCCTTTAGCACAACCTTGGATGTATCTTTTCTTGTTAGTGTTTACTTTTTTTCTTTGGTTGATGGATATTTGGACAATTTCTTTAGGAATTTAGGAATTAGCAAGGAGTTTAAACCCCTTGTTAGGAATTAGAAATTAAAAAAGGATGAAGACAGGCAAGATGCCTATTCCACAACTATTTACTATTCTTCACTTTCTTCTTCTTCTTCTTTTGTAATGTAAACAAAACTATTAGATTTGCCTGTTAATACTGATTTACCTAAAGATAAGGCTTTTTGTGCTTGTAGTTCAGCTTTTTTAATCCAATGGGCACGACGTTGATTACGTTTAGATTTAGATGTTTTCTTCTTAGGTACTGCCATAAAGTTTAAATAATAATTTGATTATCGGACAATTTTACTATTTTAACCATAGTTGATAGTCTCTGACAATAGACTTCTTGCACCAAGTCGTGGCAATGGGCAACGATGCACTGGTAAAATCTTCATTCTAAATTCTAAATTCTAAATTCTTCAGGCAATAGTTATTAAAATTGATAATTTCTCACCTAAAACAGATTTTAATTTTTATTTTGCACTCGTGTCTAATATTTTAATTTTCCATTTGAGTGTTAGACGGTAGAGTAGGTGGTGAATTATGACTTTTTGATTTTAAACAAGATTTAATTTTAGCTAAAACTTTTTCTTGATCAATTGGTTTACTTAAAAAGCCATTAGCACCAACAATTTTACTTCTAACTCGATCTAGCATACCATCGTTGCTAGTAAGAATAATAATCGGGGTGTCTTTTAAGGTAGAAACTCGACGAATTTGTGAACAAATTTCATAGCCGTTAACAATGGGCATGACTAAATCTAAAAATATTAAATCTGGTTTTCTTTTCAAAATTTCTGGTAATGCTTTAATGGGATTTTGAATTGAAACATATTGATAACCGGCTTCCGTGACAATATGTTCCATTATTTGACAAATTTGTATGCTATCATCTACGCAAAAAATTAATTGTTGATGAGTTGTTTTCGTTATTTTATAATTTTGATTAGTAATTCCAATTAAAGTTATTTGTAAAGGTTGATCTTTTATTTCCACTAAAGAAATTAATCCTTGTTCAAAATAAGGTTTTAACCAAATAGTTAGTTTTAAAAGTGTTAAATTTAATTTATCTGCTAATTCAATTAAAGGATATTTTCCATTTAATAATGATACTAATTTATTATAAGTATCTTCTTTCCCTTTAAATTTTTGTTGTAATAATACCGGATTTTTAACTATGGGAGCATCATTAGGATTATAATTACTTAAACCCATATTTTTCCACTGTAACCACTGAGATTCAACAGAAGCTAACAGGGTTTCAATTTTTAATAAAGTTATGGAAAATTTTAAACCTGATTCTTCGGGAAAATTCTCTTGTTCTACTGGAATAAAATCATATTGTAATACTTCTTGATTTTCTGCTAAATAAATGTTAAATAATATCTGTTTTATTCGTTCATTTATTAAATATAATGCTTGTTCTTTTGTAATTAAAAATCTTTGTAATAACGAAACAATTAAATAATAATTCCAACATTCAAATTCTTTGGCTTTATTAATATCAATCAATTGATTATCTAAATGAGGACAATATTTTGTTAATAGTCTTTCCCATGCTCTATAAGGATGATAGCCTCCATCAGCCCAAATTAAACGACTGAGGCAAAAATATAAACGCCATTCTTTCCCTTTTACATTTTTTACGTCTATTCTACCTGTAAACTTTTTTCCTTGAAGGGATTGCAGTTTTTGTCTTAGTATTCCCGAACTACTCATTTCTTCCCCTTTACTTTTCGACTTACATATAAGTACACAAGCACAATTCTCGTTATCTAAACGAAAGGCTAAAATCCAGATTGAGGACTGGCATATCATCGATATTTTAAGATATATAGACCCGAAAAAATCATTTTGTTTATTTTCTTAATAATATGTTTGATTCTGGAACTATTTATACATCATTCTGAGACAAAATTTTCGGTTAAGGTAGGAAGGGAATAGAGAACTGGTGGATCAGTATTTATATTAAGATATACTATTCTTAAATACATTTTAAATAATTTTTTGATCGAATTCTGGTGTTTATATTTGAAGTTTTCTGAATATTCTAGGCGATCGCACTTTTAATCGATTCTGCCATTGCAAATGCTTCTTTTTTGTGTCATCGAATAGTAAGTTAATTTTTCATAGATAAAATACTATAGAAATCCTATTTGATTTGTGGCATTTCCATCGGGAACAATTTAGAATTTAGAATTTAGAACGAAGAAATTGAGTATAGTTGTCTATTGCCCATTGCCCGAAGAATTTAGAATTTAGAAATGACTTGAGCTTGAGAGTTATTAACGACGATTTAATTTACCACAATCTATTTTCTGATTGTTATAGTAACTAACTTATTTTTTTAATTAAAAGCATTTTCAATATAATCAATGATCTGAAATTGATAACCTTGATAGTTAATATTATTACCGTTTATCCTTAAATTTTCTTCGGAATTAATAGCTAGATTTTTTCGATAAATTAATAAAGCAATATCAAAACGACAATTAAAGGTTGAAAAACAAGTATTTTCACTTAAAAAAGTTTCAGCAGTTAATAATAATTTTTCTTGCTTAGTTTGATTAATAGCAAAAATACCATCATTATCCCAATTATGTATTTTTCGAGTTTTTACTTCAATAAATGCTAAAACTTGAGAGTTATTATCTTTAGCAATTAAATCAATTTCTCCCCAACGACAACGCCAACGAGTATATAAAATATCATAACCTTTATTGATTACCCATTGAGCGTCAATTTTATATCCCCATTGTCCAAAATTTTTCATTATTTTTTTATTTGATATTTCCTTGTTTTT